>CAIXXI010000517.1 GCA_903923345.1 uncultured Burkholderiales bacterium
AATACCCTCACCCGAACGGCGTGCCTGATTCTGCTCACGCTGCTGTGCGTGGGCTTGGTCTCGGTTTTTTCGATCTGGTCGATCAACAAGCAACATGTCATCTTGCAGGATCGGATGGTTCGCATCCTGCAATTGACCGACGACGCCCGCGCCGCCGATGTGCTGCATAAATTGCAGATTCAGGAATGGAAGAACATTCTTCTGCGAGGTGTTGACCCCAAGGAGCGGCTGACGTTCTTCGAGAGCTTCAACAACCTGGGCCTGCAGCTCGAGGTGCGACTGACCGATCTGCATCGCGGCGCAAGCAATCTCCAGCTGAACACAGTGAAGGAGAAGGTCGACGAGGTTTCGACCCGCTATTCCAGGGCTTACGACTCCTATCTGATCGCACTGGCCACCGGAGGTTCGATCGAGCCGTCCAAGCATCCATCGCTCGCCGGGTCGGGCGAAATTCGCGGCAAACGCGATCTTGTCTTGCAGGGCTTGAACACCTCATTCGAACCGGTCCGGATCGACCGCGCTGTGCGAGGGATCGACCGTGACATTTCGGCCGCGTTCGATGAAGTTGCCGACGAGATCATGTTGCTCGCAAAAGGTTCCCTGATCGAAGCACAGCACAATGACCGAGTCCGGTACGAACAGCTGGTTCGAGTGATGTGGGGCGCGTTGGCCTTGTCGATTGCGATGATTGGCTACCTGCTGTGGCAGGTCGTGCGCGGACAGGGTCGGCCTTCGTGAGTGCGTCCACCGCCTTTGGGGGCTTGGGTCTGTTCTTTGTCGGCGTGCGCCTCGTCGGCACACACGTTCGGCAATTGGTCGATGACTCAGTTCGGACGCTGTTGGCGAGATACCTGAAGCGGCCTGGGGTTGCGCCGATCGTGGGCATGCTCACCGGTGCAGTGACGCAGTCATCGAGTGCTGCTGCATTCATTGCAATCGGGTTGATGAGCAGTGGCGCAATTGCCATGTCGAGCGCATTCAGTCTGTTGACGTGGGCCAATGTCGGTACTTCAGCACTGGTTTTGCTGGCTGCGGTGGATGTGCGTGCACTGGCGCTCTTTCTGATTGGGTCTATCGGCGTGGCCTTTGTACTGGGAGCCGACCAGGTTGAGCGGCGCCGGCATCTGATGTACGCCCTGTTCGGGATTGCCCTGTTGCTGTTCGGACTCTCGCTGGTCAAGGAGGCGGCAGCACAGGCCCGAGACAATTTCTGGGTGAGGGAATTTATCGAGTTTTCTGGCTCGGGCTCTCATGTCGCCCTGATGGCTGGCCTGGTGCTCGCGACCATTCTTCAGTCCTCTTCGGTGGTCAGTGTGCTGTCGCTGCCACTGGTTGCTGAAGGTCTGATCGATTTCAAGCTGGCTGCGCTCATGACCTACGGCGCCAGTGTCGGCTCGGCCATCGCGACGATGCTGCTCGCCTCTGGCATGACAGGGCCCTCACAACAGCTGGGTCTGTGTCAGGTGATTCTGCGGGGGCTGACCGCATTGATTCTGATCATGCTCTACTGGGTTGAGTCCGAGTTCGGTACACCGCCGATCATGGCGATGATTCAGTCAAGCACCTCCAACCCCGCACTGCAGGTCAGTTTCGTTTATCTGTTTTTTCAGATTGCATCGCTTGTCCTGAGCCTGCTCTTGAAGCAGCCCATCCTTCGTTGGGCGCAGGGCCTGAGTCCAAGCGCAGGCGATCGGGACCCCAATGGCCCACAGTATCTGTTTGACGAAGCCATTCGGGATCCCCGAACCGCGCTCGAACTGGCTCGCCTCGAGTACAGCAGGCTGGTTCAGCTGTTGCCGTATTGGCTTGATCCGATTCGATCTGAATCGGAGCGGGGTGCTGAAGGTGTGACGCCAGCCGATCCGATTCAGACTGGCAAGAAGGTGTCAGCCCAGCTGCTCGCATTTCTGGAGGCGACGCAGCACGCCAACCCCAACTTCCCTGCCGATCTGATGTTCGATGCCCGAAATCGGGCTCAGTCGCTGTGCACCATGCAGGAGTTGCTGGAGGAGTTCTGCTCGATTCTGATGGGGATTGATGAATCTCTGAGACCGGCCTTCGCAGAACGTATGACCGAGGGGCTGCATGCCTTGCTATTGGTCACCGCAGATGCCGCGCAGGATGACTCAGAAGAGTCGATTGAGATGCTCAAGATGCTGACGGACGGCCGAAGCCCGATTGCGACCCGCGTACGGACTGAACTTGCCAAAGGGGACTTCGCGGCGCCGGCCCGGGAGGCATTGGTTGAAGCCTCCTTGACCTTCGATCGAATCGTCTGGTTGCTTGGCAGGATGACCCTGCTGCGCGCCAGCGCCTGAGTGACGCGCTGACACAGCACCTCCGGTGAACTCAGGCCTCGGTGCGGCCTGCCGATTTCACAGTGAGGGCAGGGCGCGCTGCTGTCGGCCCAGTGCAATCTGCATCTTGGGAAGCGCATCGTGTCGCCGCAGCACGTTGCTGACGGTCTGCAGCACGCGCGTCTTGAGTGAGTCTTCGGAGGCATCGGAGCGATAGAAGACCTGTGCAGCCATTTCGGCGCTTTCGGCCTCGAAATTCACGCAGATCACGCGCACGGATCGCTTCGGATCGACTCCAGGATCATTCAGCAGGACATCAGTGACTTCTTGGGCGACCCGTTCGACCAACTCGCTCAAGTTGGCGTTGGAGCTGACTTCAAATGGGATTTCGATTCGTGTGTAGCCATCGCGCATCGAATAATTCGAAAGGGTGTGCTGAACGATCGTCGAATTGGGAACGAAGTGCACCTGATCGTCACGCGAACGGATTCGAACGGTTCGCCAGCCCAGCTGCTCGACCATGCCATAGATCGATTTTCCGCCAGAGCCTCGAACCATGACCCACTCGCCGACCTTGGGCTCGCCTTCGATGATGAGGGTGATCCCACTGATGGCATCCAGGATGAGTTCGCGAAGTGCCAGGCCTACGACGGTCAGCAGGACGGACGACGTGGCCAACACCGGCAGCACGTCTCGGCCCAGTACGTTCGTGTAATAGGCGGCCAGTGAGGCCAAGAAAATCAACCCGGTCAGCAGGACCCGCATGGTCCCCTGCAAGGGGCTGGTTGAGTTTGCACGCCCACGCCGGATCAACCACCAGACCAGTTCATCGACGACATATGCAGCCGCCAGGTAGTAACCCAGCATGAAGCTGTTGCGGATGACCACCAGCCAGTTGCTTGGAACAGATTCGAGCAGGGAACTGCCGAAGACAGCGACTTCCGCCAGCAGGAGAACCACTGCCAGCAGGGCCACCCGCAATGCATTCAACAGCCCGCGAAGGCGAGTCGAATATCGGCGAAGAAATCCCAGTATCAGCCAGCCAGCAGAGATGAGGCCACCGGCGAGCAGGGCGCCTTGCCATGGGATCGCGCGGGCCAGGGTCGGGCCGAGCGTGCCCGACTTTGATTCGAGGTCGAGCCGTTCGCCGATCGTCGAGAATCTCAGTGCTCCGCTCGAGCTGCGTGGGTCGCCAAGCGAACGGATCACCCGATTTTCAACCGCAATGACTGAATGGGTGGCGCGGTAACCCAGTGCCGGTGCGATTGCGGCTTCCTTGTTGACCTGCTCGTGAATCAGATAGGAGGCACTGCTGCCCTTGTAGCTGCTGGTGTCGACGACAAAGCGCAACTGCGAGCTGTCTGCATTACGGTGACGCCAGGACAGCGGCAGCGTGACCCGTTCGAGCAGGACTTCACGCGGGCTCGACTCAAAGCGGAAATGGCCCTCGAAGCGCATGCGCCGGTACTTCTGATCGGGGCTGTCGACCGACTCGACAATCTTGCCTTTGACCGTCCCTTCGACTGCCTCTGGAAAAAAGATTTCCTCGGGTTCGAGCGAAATGCTCGAGCGAAACCAGAGATCGAATTCGGCCTTGTATTGCAGGTTGCTGAAGTCGATCTCGCTGACCGACTGGACACGAAGACCGGAATACACAACCGGAACCAGCTCATATTGACTGCCGTCGACTTCCACGACGGCCACCTCGGCCCGGGTTTTGGCCTCGATCAGCGCAGGCGGGCTGTCACTGTATTGCTCAAGGTAAGGCGTCTGTCGGCCGTCTCTGTAGACCGTCAGCGTGGGTGGCACGTCGCGCTGATGGGTTCTGTCAAATCGAAGCGACCCGGTGAAGCCGGAGATTACGTTTTTTCCTTGACCGGCTGACGCCAGGTAGTCGCGCAGCGCTGTGCGCCACTCTTCAGGGGGCGTGTTCTGAAGCGTGTGCCCCTTCTTACGGAAATCCCGTACGAAATCAGCGAGCAGCAGCCCGGAGTCGTAACCGTAGGCGTAGGCCCAGGACGGTTCCTTGCCAACCCGTGTCTCGTAGGCGTCGGCGAGCCCACGGCTGTAT
>CAIXXI010000518.1 GCA_903923345.1 uncultured Burkholderiales bacterium
GTCGAGTGTACGGTTTTAGCCTGAGCGGGTCAAGCAGCCCAAACACCGGGTTGGGCGGCGCTATACTCCAATGCAATGAGTGCAGGCTCGATGGCCTGCTCCCCGACCCGCCATTACGATCGCGCCGTGCGAATCCCGTCACTGCCCCCACAGACCCTTGCCGACCTGGCCGACATGGACCGTCTCATCCGACGGCGCCTGCAGTCGGATGTCGCTTTGGTCAATACCGTTGGCGACTACATCGTGGCATCCGGCGGCAAGCGGCTGCGGCCCGTCCTGCTGCTGCTGATGGCTCGGGCCATGGGGTACGGCGAGGCGCCTGGTCATGCGGTCGCGCACCACACGCTGTTGGCGGCGGTGGTGGAATTCATCCACACCGCCACCCTGTTGCACGATGACGTGGTCGACGAGTCCGAATTGCGCCGTGGCCGCCAGACGGCAAATGCCGCATTCGGGAATGCCGCCTCGGTGCTGGTGGGCGACTTCCTGTATTCCAGAGCCTTTCAGATGATGGTCGAAGTCGACCGGATGCGGGTCATGCAGGTGCTCAGCGATGCCACCAACATCATCGCCGAGGGCGAAGTCCTGCAACTGATGAACTGCAACGACCCGGATGTGGATGAGGCGCGCTACCTGCAGGTGATTCGATACAAGACGGCCCGACTCTTCGAAGCGGCCGCCCGGCTGGGCGCCATCCTGACCGATGCCGAGTCGGCCCATGAAGAGGCCGCAGCGGAATATGGCCGGCGTGTCGGCACCGCCTTTCAGCTGATCGACGACGTGCTCGATTACGACGGCAACACCGGCGACATCGGCAAGAACGTCGGTGACGACCTGCGCGAAGGCAAGCCCACCCTGCCTCTGATCCACGTCATGAAGCACGGCAGCGCAGAACAACGCCGGCTGGTGCGCGATGCCATCGAAGCCGGGCACACCGATCACTTCGACGCCATCATGGCGGCCATCACCGACACCGGTGCGCTGAAATACGCCCGCAGCCGCGCCGCCGAAGAGGCCGCCGCCGCGCGAACGGCGCTTGCAGCGCTGCCGGATTCACCGTTCCGGATGGCCTTGTTCGAAATCGCGGATCTTTCTGTCAGCCGGGACCGCTGACACGCCTGCTTGCGCTCTGCTATAATCGTCGACTCACTTGCGCGTGGCAAAGATTCAACACACCGCCGCGCCGGTCCCTCGGGGTGTAGCTTAGCCTGGTAGAGCGCTACGTTCGGGACGTAGAGGCCGGAGGTTCGAATCCTCTCACCCCGACCAGCCTGATTCTCTCAAGCACATGACGGACGGATCGACTCCAGTCCGTCTGCAGCCCCTGCAGAGATGGTCGTGCGCACCATCGATCGAAGCTGATCAACCGGAAACGGTCTGCCGCGATGCATCGTGGCACGGTTGTCCCACATCACCACATCGCCCGGCTGCCAGGAATGGCGGTACACCTGCGGCGGCGCGGTGGCTGCATCCGTCAGTCGCTGCAACAAGGCCGTTGCCTCAGCCTTGGCCATGCCTTCGATCGCACCGGCATGCGAAGCGATGTACAGAGAGCGCAGGCCATTTGCAGGATTGAGCCAGCTGAATCGCCAGCGTGCAGGCGGCAGCGCGGCCCGCTCGGCGGGCGTCACCAGATCGGGATCAATTCGATCTCGCGAGTACAGGTAGCTGTGCTCCACCACCCGGTCCTGGAGCGCAGCCTGTTCATCCGCTGGCAAGCGCGCCCAGGCTGCGCGCGTCGAGACAAATTCAGTCTGGCCGCCCTCGCCCGGCAGAATCCTCGCGGACAACATGGACGCCAGCGCTGGCGTCTGCTTGAACGAACTGTCGGTGTGCCACAGCGCATTGGCCTTGCCCACCATGGCCTGACGGTGATCAGCTGGAACAGCTGTGCCATCGGGACCGATATTGGTGATTCGCCCGAACACCGTGCCCTCGCCCAACGAGCCCACCTTGGTGATCTCAAGCGGCCCGAAGGCGCGGCTGGCGGCGGCCTGGAGGTCATCCGTCACCGTCTGCCCGCGCCACAGCAGGAACGAGTACTGCTCGAATGCCTCGCGCACCGCACGGTAGACGACATCACTCGATACCACGTCCAGCAGACCAGCGCCTCGGATTTCAGCCCCGAACGCTGCATGGATCGGTATGGTCTGCATGGTCAGTCTGCCTTGATGTTGCCGTCGCGGATCACCTTGGCCCACTTGGCGATTTCCTGGTTGGTGAAGGTGGCCAGGTCCTCGGGTGTGCCCTTGCCCGGAATCGCGCCCTGCGAGGAGAGATAGTCCCGAACCTCAGGGGAGGCCAGGATACGAACCACCTCGGCATTGAGCTTGTTGACGATGGCCTTCGGCGTACCGGCAGGCGCCAGCAGCGCGCCCCAGGTGTAGGCGTTGAAGCCCGGCACACCCGACTCGGACACCGTGGGCAGCTTCTCCCAGGAGGGGACGCGCTCGGCCGTGGCAATCGCCAGGGCCTTGAGCTTGCCCGAGCGCACATGCTGGCCTGAGGACACCGCGCTGTCGAACAGCACCTGACAGGTGCCGGCGATGGTGTCGATGATGGCCGGGCCGCTGCCCTTGTGCGGCACATGGGTCATCTCGACCTTGGTCATCGACTTGAACAATTCGGCCGCCAGATGGGACGGCGAACCAGAACCGATCGAACAGTAGTTGGCCTTGTCCTTGTTCTTGCGGGCCCAGTCGATGAACTCGTTGACCGTCGAATACGGCGCATTCGTCGGCGCGACCATCAGCAAGGGGATGACGAGCATAACGTTGATCGGCTCGAAATCCTTCACCGGGTCATAGTTGATTTTTGGGAAGAGGCTGATGTTCACTGCGTGCGGGCCGCTTCCGGTCGACAGCAAGGTGTAGCCATCGGCTGCCGCCTTGGCGACCACCTCGGTTCCGATCATCCCGGAAGCGCCGCCGCGATTTTCAACCAGCACCGGCTGTTTCCAGCTGTCGGACAGGTGCTTGGCGACCAGACGCGTCACGATGTCGGTGGTGCCCCCGGGCGGATACGGCACGACCATCTTGATGGGCTTGGTCGGATAGTCCTGAGCGGACTGCGCCTGCGCGAACGCGGGCGCGAGCAGCACACAAGATGCCGTCACGATGGACAGCCAGCGATTGATCATGATGTGTCTCCCTGATGATGTCTTGTTGCACGCGGGCGCGTGGCATCGCCAGAAAGTGTTGCCGCTCGCCGAGTCATGGTCAACTCAGGCCGATTTCGGAAAAGAGGCCTTCAGGGTCGCTGCTTTCGCTGCTCGATCGCAGCAACCCGACTCAACACCTGCCGACACTGCTCGACCACCGGCAGATCGACCATCCGGCCCTCATAACTGAACGCCGCCCGGCCCGATCCGAGCTGGGTCTCGAAGGCCGCCACCACGCCGCGGGCATGGGCGACTTCGGCCTCGGTGGGCGCAAAGGCTTCATTGAGCACTGGCACCTGGGTCGGATGCACGCAGAATGCGCCCTCAAACCCCAACTTTCGGGCCCGTTCGACTCGCCTTCGAAACGCGTCGATGTCCTGGTAGTCGGCCACCGATCCGATGAAGCCCAGAGGCAAAATGCCGGCGCGCCGCGCCGCCATCACGGCCATCAGGTTGGGCAGGTACAGGCCATCGTCATCGACCGCCATGCGCATCGACACGGCGAGGTCTTCTGCGCCGACGATCAGACCGACCACCCTTGGATGCGCAGCCGCAATCTCGTTGATCGCGGACAGGCCCTGAGCATCCTCGACCATCGCAACGATCCGGGTATGCCCGTGAGCCATGCCGCGCTCGGCTTCGAGCTCGGCAAGCACCTCGGCCACCCCGAGGATGAAGGAAGCATCCGGGACCTTGGGCAGGCTCACTGCCATCACCGACGGACGCACCACGGCCTCGAGGTCCCGTACGAGCAATCGCCAGGGCCGGTTGACCCGCACGATCACATCGCGTCCGGCTTGTTCAAACCGA
>CAIXXI010000519.1 GCA_903923345.1 uncultured Burkholderiales bacterium
ATTCTGCGTGAAACCGTCGAGACAGCTGCCGTGGTGACGCGCCTTGCGCCGTCCTTTGTGCGCTTTGGCCACTTCGAATATTTCGCTCACTTCGACCAGCATGATTCGCTGCGTGTACTCGCCGACTATGTCATCGACCGCTACGAGCCAACGGTCAGCGCCCTTGCGCCGGCCGGCCAGCGCGATGGCTCGGTCTATGCAGCCTGGCTCGAGTCGGTCAGCCGCAGCACCGCCAGGATGATCGCGCACTGGCAGTCGGTGGGTTTCTGCCATGGCGTCATGAACACCGACAACATGTCGATCCTCGGGCTGACCATCGATTACGGCCCCTTCGGATTTCTGGATGGCTTCGATGCCGGCCACATCTGCAACCATTCCGATGGTCAGGGCCGTTACGCCTACTCAATGCAGCCCCGGATCGGCGAGTGGAATTGTTTTGCGCTGGGGCAGGCCCTGATGCCGCTGATCGGTGATGTCGACCTCGCGCAGCAGGCGCTCGCCGGGTATGCCGACGAATTTGCGAAAACCTATCCGCGGCTGCTTGCCGACAAGCTCGGCCTGACCGAGTTGCGCCCCGAGGATGGGGATCTGTTTGATGCGCTGTTTGAGGCCATGCATGCCTCGCACGCGGATTTCACCCTGGTCTTTCGACGTCTGGCCGGAGTGAGGTACGCGGATGCATCCCATGACGCACCGGTTCGAGACCTCTTTATTGATCGAACTGCAGCCGATGCCTGGCTGGCGCGCTATCGGGCCCGCCTGAGCACACAGGGTTTGACCGATGCGCATCGGGCTGAAATGATGAATCGGGTCAATCCCCTGTATGTTCTGCGAAATCACCTGGCCGAGATTGCGATCCGTCGCGCCGAAGGACAGGACGATGAAGGCCGACCGGTCGGCGAACGCGACATGAGCGAGGTCGATCGATTGCTCAACGTGCTCAGCAAACCGTTTGAAGAACGCCCCGGATTTGAACCTTATGCCACCCACCCGCCGGCCTGGGCGACACGCCTGTCGGTGAGCTGCTCATCCTGATGCCATGAAACTGCTCTTTGATCTGTTTCCGATCATTCTGTTTTTTGCCGCCTACAAGCTCGGCGACATCTACACCGCAACCCTGGTCGCCATTGCAGCGACCATCGGCCAGATTGCCTGGCTGATGCTGCGCGGCCGCAAGGTCGAACCGATGCAGTGGATGAGCCTGATCATCATTGTGGTCTTCGGCGGCATGACCCTGTTTTTCCGGGATGAGACCTTCATCAAATGGAAGCCGACGGTGCTCTACGGCGTGTTTGCCCTGGCGCTGCTTCTGGCAAAACCCCTCACCGGCAAACATCCGTTGCAGGCGCTGATGGGCTCGCAAATGCAGTTGCCCGAAGCCGTCTGGGCCAAGGTCACCTATGCATGGGTAGCATTTTTCGTGTTCATGGCGGTACTGAACCAGTTCGTTGCCCACTATTACTCACTCGACACCTGGGTCAACTTCAAGATGTTCGGCAGCCTCGGGCTGACCTTCGTCTTCGTGATGGCTCAGGCGCTCTGGCTGAGCCGTCATATCAAGGATGCCGGCTGATGCGCCCAAGCCTGGATGAGCTGAAGGTCCGCCTGCAGGGCCGTTTTCCGGCTGACCGCATTGACCTGACAGACGACAGCCATCTGCATGCCGGCCATGCCGGATCCCAGGGCGGTGCGGGGCATTATTCGGTGACCATCGTTTCGGATCGGTTCTCCGGTCTGAGCCGGCTGGCCCGCCACCGCCTTGTGTATGATGCCGTCGCCGAGTGGATGCCTCACCGTGTCCATGCGCTCGTCATTGCGGCCCACGCGCCCACCGAGCCCGCCGCCCTGTCCCTTCCTTCCAACGACCCGAATCCATGAAGCCACTCCTTCGCCAAGCCCTGTCGACGGCCAGCCTCGCCATCGCAACCGTTCTTGTCATGCCTTCGGCACAGGCTCAAAACGCCGCCATCGTGAACGGCAAGGCGATTCCCTCAGCACGAGTCGACGAGTTTGTGGCTGCATTGACCCAGCAAGGTCGGCCAGACAGTCCGGAGTTGCGCACCGCCGTGCGGGATGAACTGATTGCCCGCGAAATCTTCATGCAGGAGGCCGAAAAGAAAGGCCTTTCCCGTCATGCCGATGTGCAGCGTCAACTCGACAGCGCGCGTCAGGACATTCTGATCCGCGCGCTCATTCGGGATCAGCTCAAGACCAATCCGGTGACCGACGCCGACATCAAGGCCGAGTACGACAAGCTCGCCAAGGCCTCCGGTGGCAAGGAGTACAAGGCCCGGCACATTCTGGTCGACGGCGAGGCCGAGGCAAAAGCCATCACCGAGCAACTCAAGAAAGGTGCGTCCTTCGAGGAGTTGGCCAAGAAGTCCAAAGACACCGGCTCGGCCGCACGCGGCGGCGATCTCGACTGGGCCAGCCCGGACAGCTACGTGAAGCCCTTCTCTGACGCGCTGGTCAAGCTGGAAAAAGGCAAGATGACCGATGCGCCGGTCAAGTCCGATTTCGGCTGGCATGTGATCCGGCTCGATGACGTCCGTGATGTGCAGCCGCCGCCGCTGGAGCAGGTCAAGCCGCAGATCCAGCAGGAGCTCGAGCGCCGCCGGATTCAGTCGATGCAGGCCGACCTGCGGGCTAAGGCCAGGGTGCAGTGATCGGAGCGGGGACCTGCGTTTGCATCGTCCTCGCGCAAGCAACCCGCGTGGATCAGCCCGACTCGGTGCGCTGCCGGGACTGAGCCCTGCGTTGCATGAAAAACGACTGAAGGAGCGCGGCGCATTCGCTTGATCGGATGCCGCCGCGTGAGACCGTGTGGTGATTCAGGGTCGGGTTGCCGAACAGGTCGATCACACTGCCACAAGCGCCGGTCTTCGGATCGGCAGCACCCCAGATCACCCTTCGAATGCGCGCGTGCTGGATGGCGCCCGAGCACATGGCGCAGGGCTCCAGGGTCACATACAGATCGCAGCCAGGCAGTCGGTAATTGCCCAAGGCCTGGCCGGCTGCGCGCAAGGCCTGGATCTCGGCGTGTGCGGTGGGGTCATGCAAGCCGATCGGCTGGTTGAATCCGCGGGCAATCACCACACCGTCGCGAACCACAATCGCACCGACCGGCACTTCACCGCGCGTGGCAGCCTGCGTCGCTTCATCGATTGCCAGCTGCATGAAGGCAGCGTCGGTTTCGGTCGGAGGATCAGCAGCGTCCCGGGACGGTTCCATTGCGATTGATCAGGGCCTGACCGCAGGCGCTTCAAGCGCCAGTCCGACTGCCCGGGTCACTAGGAAAAGCTCGATTTCAACATATTCGGGTGCATCGACTGGCCAGGGCTGAGCCCTGACGCCGGTCAGGCAGTTGCGAAGTCGGCGTTGCAGGGAGCCCAGGGCCTGCCACTGGAGCCGGTACAGCGGATAACCATTGGGGTGGCCTTGCGGAATGAGGCTGCCGCCCAGGCGTTGGCCCCAGGCTGTGTCGTGGCATTGCGCGCAGGACAGATCGAGCTGGCCAATTCGGCGCATGAAGAGCGCTTCTCCTCGGGCGCGAGCAGGCAAAAGCCTCGGGTCCGCATCGGGTCTGAGGGGCATCCCGCGCGAGGCCTGAGCCACGGCCGCACTCAAGGCCAGACGCTGTGGCGATTCAGACCCCGAGGGGGGCAGCACCTGATGGCGTTCCTGGCACGCCGCGATGCGCCCTGACAGATCGATGGGGCGCTGTCCGCGCTCGTCCCAAGCGGGATAACGTGCGGCCACCCCCCGCATCGCCGTGTTCAAGTCACCATGGCAGCTCGCGCAGGAGGGCTTTCCCGCGGCGGGTTCGCGGCTCCAGAGCGTTCGACCCTGCAGGACCGACAACATGCCGGGATTGGCATCATCATCGCGCTGCATGGCTTGGATGGGCGCACTCATCGTGTCGAAGCCCGATCGCAGGGGCTCGACCGCGTGGCCATGCAGCGCGGCCACAGCGAGCACGCCAGCGACCGCGCTTCGGCGGATGCATCGAAGCGTCA
>CAIXXI010000520.1 GCA_903923345.1 uncultured Burkholderiales bacterium
GACACCTCGGACCAATCATTGGGCTCAGTCCGAATCGGTAAATCAGGATCAGGCCCTGCACGAGTCGAGTCGGTGCTTGCCGGACATGGCCTGCAATGGTGTGAAGTGCCTGCCGAATCATGATGCCGATCGCGCCAATCGCATGGACAGCCGGCCAAGCAGGCGGTCCATGTCCGCTCGGATGTGGCGTTTGAGTTGGCCATCCGTCAATCGACGCTTGAAAACCTTGATGCCTTGACCACGAGCGTCCTTTTGCGGCACAGCCGGATCATGCGGTAAGTCGACCAGTTGAATGCGCAGTGACCAACTGCCAAGCAGGGCTGCGTCGTGTTGAATTCGACTCGAATCACCCGCTTGAACGCTTTCGGGCTGCGCCAGACAGGCATGCCGATGCGATTCACGAATCACCCGGCGAACGAGGTTTCTGACTGGAGAAGATGGCACCAGCTTGCGCGAGACAGCCATCATGAGACGGGGACTCGACGGGTCAGTGTGAGGGCGCGCAGCCAGAACCAGCCAGTCTCCGGACAGCCGGTGGGAGGAGCGGTGCGCCGACGACTTGCCCACACGGTTGCATCATGCGCCTTTGGCGCATGAATCCGGGATCAGACGCCCAGGCGCTTGCGGCCTTTGGCGCGGCGTGCACGAATGACCGCACGGCCACCGCGGGTCTTCATCCGGACCAGAAAGCCGTGGGTGCGCTTGCGGCGAACCACTGAAGGTTGATACGTGCGTTTCATGGCGAGTCTCTTGGGAAAAGCCCGCCATTACATCAAGGGTCGATCCCTGTGTCAATTTTTGATTCAAGAGAATCTGGGCTCGATCAAACTGCCTAGCCTGTGGATAAGGTAAAATCTTCGGTCCTCCCATCTGCCTGTCTACCGCTTTCTTCGAAAGCTCGGACACCAGCCCCATTCAGGCTCCCGGAACCGTCCCGCTCTGCGCACTCGATGAACGACCTTTGGCAAGCCTGCGCATCGCACCTCGAGAGCGAACTGCCCGAACAGTTGTATCGGACCTGGATCAAGCCGCTGGTCTTCCTGGGTTATGACGACGATGGCCATGTCCTCAAGCTGGGTGCCCCCAACCGGGTGAAGCTCGACTGGGTCAAAGGCCAATACGGTGAGCGCATCGGTGCATTGGCGGCTCAACTGCTGGGTCCGCAGACCCGGGTCAGTTTCGAAATCAGTGCGTCCAATGACGACTCAAGCAGTGCGCCCACCCCCGACGCCATTGCGGTTCAACATTCAAGCGAGTCACCTTCTGGCGCCGCTGAACGCAATGGCGCTTTGCCGACTGCCGGCATGCCTGCTCAGCCTGCGGCGCTGCTGGATCGATCGCGCATCAATCCTGAATTCACCTTTGGCAGCTTCGTCACCGGCAAGGCCAATGACCTGGCCCGGGCAGCAGCCCTGCAAGTGGCTGATCACCCAGGCGGCGCTTACAACCCGCTGTTCCTCTATGGCGGTGTGGGGTTAGGCAAGACGCACCTGATCCATGCAGTGGGTAACGCCATACTGGGTCGCAATCCGCGCGGCAACGTTCGCTACATCACTGCCAACCAGTTCTTTCAGGACATGGTCGCCTCGATTCGTCGCCAGTCTGTCGATGAATTCAAGCGGTACTACCACTCGCTCGATTTGCTGCTGATTGACGACATCCAGTTTTTTGCAGGCAAGGAGCGCTCTCAGGAAGAGTTCTTCTACGCATTCGAGAACCTGATCGCTGAACGCAAGCAAATCATCATCTCTTCGGATACCTATCCCAAAGAGATGTCGGGTATCGATGACCGCCTGATATCGCGATTCAATTCGGGTCTGATCGTGGCCATCGAGCCACCCGAACTTGAAATGCGTGTCGCGATCCTGATGCGTAAAGCTGAATCGGCTGGTCACCGTCTTGATGACGACGTCGCCTTCTTCGTGGCCAAACATATTCGGCAGAATGTTCGCGAACTGGAAGGCGCATTGCGTCGCATCCTGGCTTATGCCCAGTTCCGCAATGAGCCGATCACCCTCGAGCTGGTCAAGGAAGCGCTGAAGGACTTGCTGTCATTCAACCGCGGGCAGATTTCAGTCGAATTCATCCAGAAGTCGGTCGCCGACTTCTACAAGATGAAGGTGGCTGACATGTACAGCAAACGACGACCGGCCAATATTGCGTTGCCGCGTCAAATTGCGATGTATCTGGCAAAAGAACTGACGCAAAAGAGCCTGCCCGAGATTGGTGAACTCTTTGGCGGCCGAGACCACACCACAGTGCTGCATGCGGTTCGTAAAATCACCGAGTTGCGCCAGCACCGCACGGATCTGAATCACCAGATCCACGTCCTGGAACAGACCCTGCGGGAGTACCTGTGATGCCGCACGGGGCCGCCTGGACTGCCAGACCTGTGGACAACTGCATGCACAAGCCTGTGCATCGACACTGTATGAAGTCTGTATCAGGGTCGGAATTGCCAGTGAACAAACTTGAGCAACTCGGGGTGATCAGCTTGATGCGTCAAACCATCCCCACTCGCGCAAGACAGACCCGGCACCGATCAACAGCCTTTGCAGTTGCAGCAAACGCCCTGTCCATGCGGATCTCGGGGCTTATTCACATATCCACCGACTACAACATTCAGTCAACAACAATCAGTCAAGGAAGACAATGATGTTGATGATCAAGGCCACCCGTGATGCCATCCTGCGCCCCCTGCAAATGGTTGCAGGCATTGTGGAGCGACGTCACACCCTCCCGATCCTGGCCAACGTGCTGATTCGAAAACAAGGTGATCAGGTCTCGTTCCTGGCCACCGACATCGAGATTCAGATCCAGACTTCGGCGGCCATTGGGGCAGGGCCTGAAGATGTGGCCATCACCGTTAACACCCGCAAGCTGATCGATATCCTGCGTTCTTTGCCAGAATCTGAGATCAGCATCAGCGTGGCCTCACGCAAGCTGACAATCGCTGCAGGCAAAAGTCGGTTTTCACTTCAAACGCTTGGGCCGGAAGAGTTTCCGACGGTCGCGGCCAATGACAGTCCGGTTGCCAGCCTTTCATTGCCGCAAAAGCAATTGCGCCATTTGTTTGCCCTGGTGCATTTCGCAATGGCTCAGCAGGACATTCGCTACTACCTCAACGGCTTGCTGTTTGTGGCTGACGGCAGCCAGGTCAAGGTGGTTGCCACAGACGGTCACCGACTGGCTTACAGTGCCCTCGACACGGCGCCAATTGCCGGTTCACGCCAGGAAGTCATTATTCCGCGCAAAACCATCACCGAATTGCAGCGGCTGCTGGCTGACTCCGATGAACCCATTGGTATCGATATCGCCGGCAACCAGATTCGGTTTCGGTTTGGAGAGGTGGAGTTACTGTCCAAGCTGGTCGAAGGCAAGTTCCCCGACTATCAACGGGTGATTCCGACCGGATACACCAAAGCGATCATGTTGTCGCGCGATGCCTGGGCCAGTTCACTCACCCGCGCCTCGATCCTCACCTCAGAAAAATTCAAAGGGGTGCGCTTCAGTTTAAATCCGGGCAGCCTGAAAATTCAGACCAGCAATTCCGAGCAGGAAGAAGCGACCGAGGAACTCGACATTGAGTACACCGGCGAACCGCTGGAAGTCGGTTTCAACGTCACTTATCTGCTCGATGCCTTGAGTAATCTCAAGGTCGAGACGGTTCGAGCGGAATTTGGTGATGCCAACTCCAGTGCACTGATATCCATACCCGGCGAAGACAGCTTTAAATACGTGGTCATGCCGATGCGTATCTGAGCGTCGATACACCGCTTTGTTCCGGACCACGGTCCGGCTTTTGTCCCGCAGCATGAGTGAACCCGACATGACCGTGCAAAACGGCATCGAACCTTCTCCGGAAGGTGAGCCCACCTCCCCGCCATCAAGCCGCACTGATGGCGAGTACGGTGCAGCATCGATTCAGATTCTTGAAGGCCTGGAAGCTGTTCGCAAGCGACCCGGCATGTACATCGGAGACACTTCTGATGGCACCGGTTTGCATCACCTGGTCTTCGAGGTGGTCGACAACTCGATCGACGAGGCTCTCGCCGGTCATTGCGACGACATCGTCGTGACCATTCATACCGACAATTCCATCTCGGTGACAGACAACGGTCGGGGCATACCGACGGGTCTGAAGATGGATGACAAGCATGAGCCCAAGCGGTCAGCCGCCGAGATTGCACTGACCGAGTTGCATGCCGGTGGCAAGTTCAACCAGAACAGCTACAAGGTGTCTGGCGGACTGCATGGTGTGGGGGTGTCTTGCGTCAATGCGCTGTCGCAGTGGCTGCGGCTGACGGTCAAACGGGATGGCAAAGTCCATCACATGGAATTCGAACGCGGTGTGCCGAAGAACCGTGTGATCGAGGTGGTAGACGGGTTTGAGGTGTCACCGATGCAGGTGACCGGTGCAACCGACAAGCGCGGCACCGAAGTGCACTTCCTGCCCGACATCGATATTTTCACGGACATCGGTTTTCACTACGAAATCCTGTCGAAGCGCCTGCGTGAGCTGTCCTTTCTCAACAATGGCGTTCGCATCAAGCTGGTCGATCAGCGTCAGGGAAAAGAAGAGGAATTCGCCTTTGCCGGTGGTGTTGGTGGCTTTGTTCAGTACATCAATTCATCGAAGAAGGTCATTCACCCGAACATCTTCTATTCAAGCGGCGACACCGAAATCGATGTCGGTTCCGAACGCAAGCGTGTCTTCGTTGAAGTCGCGATGCAATGGAATGAGACCTACAACGAACAGGTGCTCTGCTACACCAACAACATTCCGCAAAAAGACGGTGGCACACACCTGACCGGTCTGCGCGCAGCGATGACCCGGATCATCAACAAGTACATCGAAGACAGTCAGCTTGCAAAGAAGGCCAAGGTTGATACCGCTGGCGATGACATGCGAGAGGGTCTGACCTGCGTTCTGTCGGTGAAGATGGCGGATCCTAAGTTTTCCAGTCAGACCAAGGAAAAGCTGGTGTCATCCGAGGCACGGCCCGCCGTCGAAGAGGTGGTGGCGAGTGCACTGGAAGCATTCCTGTTGGAGCGCCCAGCTGACGCGAAGATCATCTGCGAAAAAATCGTCGAAGCGGCTAGAGCACGTGAAGCAGCGCGCAAAGCTCGGGAGATCACCCGAAGAAAAGGCGTCCTCGATGGTTTGGGTTTGCCGGGCAAATTGGCCGATTGCCAGGAACGCGATCCTGCCAAGAGTGAGCTGTTCATCGTCGAGGGTGACTCGGCCGGTGGTTCCGCCAAGCAGGGCCGCGATCGAAAATATCAGGCGATTCTGCCGCTGCGCGGCAAGGTGCTCAATGTGGAGCGCGCGCGCTTCGACAAGCTGATTGGGTCAGAGCAGATTGCCACCTTGATCACGGCGCTGGGCACCAGCATCGGCATTGAAGACTTCAATCCGGAAAAGCTGCGCTACCACCGCATCATCATCATGACCGACGCGGACGTCGATGGCAGCCACATTCGAACCCTGCTGCTGACCTTCTTTTATCGGCAGATGCCAGCGCTGGTTGAGCGTGGTCACATCTACATTGCCCAACCCCCGCTTTACAAGGTCAAGCACGGCAAGGACGAGCGCTACATCAAGGATGACCACGAGCTCAATCAATACATGCTCAAACTCGCCCTCGATGCAGCGGTCTTGTTGCCGAATGCGAATTCAAAAACCGAATACGAAGCGCGTCTC
>CAIXXI010000521.1 GCA_903923345.1 uncultured Burkholderiales bacterium
AGCCGCAGCAGACGGCACGCTGTGGCTGACTGGCCTGGACGAGCAGGGCCGGCTCTTCGTGCAGCAGCGCAGCCTCCTGGCCGCTCCCGCGCAATCGCGCTGGACGGAGCGCCGCGTGCTGGACATCGGCTCTGATCGGGTGGCGGCCGACGGCGAAAGCCGTCCCAAGATCGCCTTCGGGCCGAATGGCTGGGTGGTGATCGCCTGGACGCAGCCTCTGGCCCGGCCCTACACCGGTGAGATCCGCATGGTCCGCTCCGATGACGGCGGGCGCAGCTTCTCGGCGCCGTTCACGGTGCACCAGGATCGGCAGATCATCACCCACCGTTTCGAGTCGATTGCCTTCGACGCCCGCGGCCGCCTGCATGTCCTGTGGGTCGACAAGCGAGACGCCGAGGCGGCGCGCAAGGCCGGGCAGCCTTATGTCGGCGCGGCGATTTACCGCACGGTGTCCGATGATGGCGCCAAAAGCTTCGGCCCCGACACGCTGTTGGCCGCGCACAGCTGCGAATGCTGTCGGATCGCCCTGGCGCCGGCTCCCGACGGCGGGCTGGTGGCGATGTGGCGCCATGTCTTCGATCGCAACATCCGCGACCATGCCTTCGCGGTGGTCGGCGACCTGAGTCGCCCGGCCGGGCCGCCCGCACGGGCGACCCAGGACCTCTGGGCACTCGACGCCTGTCCGCACCACGGCCCGGGTCTGGCCCCCGCGCAATCAGGGGGATTCCACGCTGTCTGGTTCGGCGAACGCAATGGGCTGCAGCAGGTTCGATATGGGCGCCTGACCGAAGCCGGCACGCCCAGCGGCGCCTGGCGCGCGCTGCCCGATCCCGGTGCGGAACATGCCGACCTGGCCTCGAGCGGTCGGCGGCTGGCGATCGTCTGGCGCAGTTTCGACGGCCAGGCCACGGTGCTCAAGGCCTGGGTCTCCGACGACGACGGCGCGCAGTTCGTGCAGCGCACGCTGGCTCGCAGCACCCAGGACACCGACCATCCCCGGGTGCTCGCGCATCAGGGGCAGTTGATTGCGGTATGGCGTACCCGCTCGGAGGTCTTCGTTGAACATCTCGTCTGATTCGATGCGTTCGGCCCTCAAAAGGCGCAGGGCGATTCTGGCCTGGGCCGCAGCCAGCTTTGCCCTGTTCGGGCACGCACCTGCAAGCGCTGCGCAGCCCTTCGAGACCGGAACCTGGGCTGAATTGCAGCGGCAATTGCCCCGGCCGGCGATCGTGGTCTTCACCACCAGCCATTGCCCGAACTGCCCGGAAGTCTTCGAAACCCTGCTCAAGGAGCGGCAACAGAGACGACCCAAGGCGCCGGTCGTGGCGGTTGTGATGGACTCGGCGGACGACCCCGAATCGATGCGTCAGCCGCATCTGCGTCGCGCCAATCGCCTGTTGGCGTTTCAGGGCTCGCCGCAGGCCTTGCGCTACAGCGTCGACCCCGCCTGGCGGGGCGTGACGCCCTATGTGGCGCTGCTGCCATCGGGCGGATCTCCGGTCTTCGTGGCCGGCACGCCCACAGCCGAGCACTGGCTCGCCTGGCAAGGCACGGGCCCGCCGACTCGACGCTGACTCTGACGGTGTGTATCGTGCCGCGCCTGATGACCGCCATCTGCACGGACTCCCCGACATGAACCTCGCCGACCCGATCGTTCGCCATTTTCGCCAGATCCTGATGTGGCCCTTGCAGCTGCTGGGCGATGAGGTCGGCGGTGCAGACAGTCCCTGGGCCTTCCTGGAGACACCCGGCGAAGGAAACCCCTGGCGCGAGCTGGCCGACGAATTCACAGTCGATCCGGACCAGTTCCAGGAGCGGCACTACCGCGAATTCGTCACCTTCCTGCCGCACGTGCAGCGATTCCTCTACGGACACGGCCGCCCGATTGCAGGGGCAACCGGCCACAACGAATCGCCGATCCGGGTCTTTCGCCGCCACGACATTGCCGCCTGCAGGATGCAGACCCAGAACGGCGAGATGGTGGATTTTCGGGCCCAGCACGTCGACCTGTACTGCTTTTTCGACATCGACATCGTCATCCTGGTGGTCGAGATTGCCGCCGATGAACTGCCGCTGAGCCAGATCCAGGATGTCCTGTACCGGTTCGGCCGATCCTCGCCTGCCGGCTGGGACAGCACCGGTTCGGCCTCGTCCTGCCTGCCGTATTGCGCCTGGATCGGCCACGAGGGGCAGGTGCTCGCGGTGTCGGACATGAACGAACGCGCCGAATTCCTGCGCTTTACCGGCGCCCACCGGGCGCAGAAGGTGGCCTGGCACTGGCAGTTTCTGCTGCAACCGATGGTGCTGCATCACTCGGTCGATGTCGGCGCGGTGCGCTACCGTCAGATTGAATACCACCGCATACCGAAGCTGAGCTATCTCGCACTGGACGATCCCTTTGTCTTGTCGGACGAGGCCTTCATCGGCCTGACCATGGGCACCCGTTCTGACGGTCTACCACTGCCGTATTCACCCGCTACGCTGCAGGAATGCCGCGAGGAGATGTTCTATGACCGCTTCTGGAACCCGGCCCTTGGCGACCTGAGAGCCTCGATGCGGGTGACCTGCAATGGCCATGCAATGGTGATGGTCGGCTCGGCCAAAGACCCTTATTTCAGCGATTCAGAGTCGGGCACCCTCGGCCAGTTCAGGCATCAGTATTTCCTGCTCGGCCTGATCGCGCATTTTCACAAGGCCGCACTGCTCAGCCTGTCGGACCATCTGGTCAATGCGGTCTCACTGCTTGACCTGGACGACCCGGGGTCCGAGCGCCGATTTCGAGACACGATTCGGAGCACCCGGGAGGTGTTCCTGCGCTTCAACCACCGCTACTGGTTTCACGAGGTGTCCAACCAGTCGATGGCGAAGGACCTCTTCGAGATGTGGAGCAGGCACCTGGGCAACGACCGCTTATTCCAGGAGTTGCGCGAAGAGGTGCTCGACATGGGCCACTACCTGGACAGCGATGACGCGCGTAAGCAGGGCGATGCTGTCCTGCGACTGACCGTGGTCACCATCCTGGGTCTGATCGGGACGATCGCCACCGGTTTCCTGGGAATGAACCTGATTGACGAGGCAGACAATCCTCTGCCGACCAAGCTGCTCTACTTCGCGATGGTCATGATCCCGACCGTATTGCTCACCCTGCTGACCGTCCGTTACTCACGGATGATCGCCGACCTGATCGATACCCTGGCTGACGACAGCCACGTCGGACTCCATTCGAGAGTCCGCGCTCTGAAGCAGGTCTTTCGGAGTCGGCGAAAGGACCTTCGTACGCCCAGGCGGGAGTACTAATCTATTAGCAGGCAGGGTTAACAGCTGGCGTGGCGGCTGAAGGTGCTCGCCGAGACGCCCCGAATGGGCGCATTCATCGAATTGTCATGTGAATGTAATAAACCGAGGTCATCCTAAGCCCCCCTCCCGACGTGCCTGTCTTGCCGTCTTTCTTTTTGTCCGTTTATGGGTCCGTTTGTTTTCGTCATGCCGGCGTCACGGCCTCCACTTAGCCTCAGCAGAGTTTCGCGCTCCCCTAATTCAATCGTTCAAAGCTGGATTTGAATCATGAACCTTGCCAAACGAATTCTTTTTGCCGGTGTCGTCGCATTGGGCGCTGCCTCGGTCGCCCAAGCACAGGACATCACCGGTGCGGGCGCAACCTTCCCGGCCCCGGTGTACGCCAAATGGGCTGAAGCCTACAAATCTGCCACCGGCGCGCAACTGAACTACCAGGCCATCGGCTCGGGTGGTGGCATCAAGCAGATCGTCGCCAAGACCGTCGATTTCGGCGCCTCCGATGACCCGCTGTCGGGCGAAGACCTGACCAAGAACGGACTGCTGCAATTCCCGGCTGTGATCGGCGGTGTGGTTTCGGTCTTCAACGTCCCCGGCATTGGCGCCAATCAGATGGTGCTCAATGGCGCGGTGCTGGGTGATATTTACCGCGGTACGATCAAGACCTGGAACGATCCGGCCCTGGTCAAGCTGAATCCTTCACTCAAGCTGCCCGACACTGCTATCACCCTGATCTACCGTTCTGATTCCTCCGGCACGACGGCGGTCTTTACCGACTACCTGGCTCAGACCAACCCGTCATTCAAGGCCTCGCCGGGCGCCGGCAAGACAGTGAACTGGCCAGCGGGTGTGGGCGGTCGCGGCAATGCAGGCGTGGCAGCCAACGTCACCAAGATCGCCGGTGCGATCGGATACGTCGAGTACGCCTACGCCAAGCAGAACAAGATGTCGTACGCAGCGATGCTCAATCGTGACGGCAAGAAAGTCGAGGCAGACGACCTGACGTTTGCGGCAGCGGCTGATAAAGCCGACTGGAATTCGGAGCCTGGCTTCGGCGTGAACCTGAACAACCAGGCTGGCGAGAAAGCCTGGCCGATCACGTCCGCGTCCTTCATCCTGATGCACAAGGCTGCCGCCGATCCGAAGCGTTCAGCTGAGGCGCTGAAGTTCTTCAAGTGGTCGCTCGCCAACGGCGGCAAGCTGGCTACTGACCTGGACTATGTTCCGCTGCCGGCTAACGTCGTGAAGCAGATCGAATCGTCCTGGAAGGACATCAAGGATGCCTCTGGCAAGGCTGTCCTGAACTGATCCTGGGGCCGGCCTTCGGGCCGCCTTTTCTCGGCGCCGGGCCGCGCATCCTGACCCGCGTGCAGCCCAAGACTCTACAAGCACCCCATGAGCGCCAACGCAACCACTCCAGTCGCACAGACCATGACCTCATCGCCCGGCGCGACCCGCCAATCCGCAGCCGATCAGGCACGTCTGGCGGCCAAGGTGGCCACGTTTTCCTCCCAGGACCGCTGGTTCGAGCGGATCACCTTCCTGTTCGCTGCGCTGGTGCTGCTGGCCATGGCCGGCATTCTGGTGTCGCTGCTGCGCGAGGCGGCGCCCGCCCTGTCCAAGTTCGGCC
>CAIXXI010000522.1 GCA_903923345.1 uncultured Burkholderiales bacterium
CATGATCAGACGCTGCGGCTGATGAACCACGGCCTGACGCCCCGCGAGATCGCGGCTGAACTGATGATGCCCAACGAACTCTCGAAGCGCTGGCACACGCGGGGCTACTACGGCGCAGTCGCCCACAACGTCAATGCCATCTATGCCCACTATCTCGGCCCGTATGACGGCAATCCGGCCAACCTGAACCGGCTCACGCCCGCTGAGGAAGGCCGCCGTTACGTCGAGTACATGGGCGGCCCGGAGGCGCTGGTCGCCAAGGCGCGCATTGATTTCGATCTCGGCGATTTCCGCTGGGTGGTCCAGGCCATGCATCACCTGGTCTTCGCCCATCCGCAGTTCATCCCGGGGCGGACCCTGCTTGCAGAGGCCATGGAGCAGCTCGGCTATCAGGCTGAATCCTCGACCTGGCGCAATGCCTACCTGCTGGGCGCGCTCGAAGTGCGCCGCGACCCCACACACCCCGCTAAGCCCCGGCCGATGGTGGGTGCCATGGGTCTGCTCGCCTTCTTGCCCATCGACCGCTACCTGCAGCATCTCGCGGTTCGGGTCAACGGGCCGAAGGCGCAGTCGTTGACGGCGAAAATCGACTGGGTGATGCGCGACGAAGGCCGTGTGTACCGCCTCACCCTTCGCCATGGTGCGCTGACTTCACTGCCCGGAAGCCATGGCGATCAGGCGGATGCGGTGATCACGCTGGATCGCCCGACGCTCATGGCCATCGTTGAAGCTCGAAGTGATTTCGGGGCGGCCATCGACGCCGGCAGCTTGCAGGTCAGCGGTGATCAGCAGACCGTCCGATCGCTGTTCGCCTGCATGGATACCTTCGACTTCAATTTCAACATCATCGAGCCCTGAGACTGGCTGTGCTGCGCCGCCCGGCCTGGCGGCTCACTTGAGCATACGCGGCAGCCACAAGGTAATTTCGGGCAGGTAGGTGATAGCCACCAGCGACAGCAGCAGGGGCACCAGCCAGGGCAAGATGGCCATGGTGGTGCGCTCGACCGAGAGATTGGCCACTCGAGCCAGGACGAACAGCACCATGCCCAGGGGCGGGTGCAGCAGGCCGATCATCAGGTTCAGGGTCATGATCAGACCGAAGTGAACCGGGTCGATGCCCAGCTTCAACACGATCGGCATCAGAATCGGCACCAGGATCGTGATCGCCGCGATGGTGTCCAGAAAGCAGCCAACAAACAGCATCAAAAGATTGGCCAGCAGCAGAAAGACCCATTTGTCGCTGGTGATCCCCAGCATCGCATTGGTCAGCATTTCAGCGGCCTGGCTGACGGTCAGCAGCCAGGCGAAGATGGAAGCGGCTGCAACGATGAAAAGCACCGATGCGGTGGTTTCGATGGTATCGAAGGTGGCTTTGGCCAGCAGTTTGAAGGTCATGGTGCGATAACGCACCAGCCCCAGGAACAGCGCCCACAGCACCGCGGCCACTGCCGCTTCGGTGGGGGTGAACCATCCCATGGTCATGCCGCCGATCAGCAGCACCGGCGCCATCAGTGCCATCACGGCAGAAAAATCGAACCACCAGTCCAGGGCCAGCAGCACCGCGAGCGACAGACCGGCTGCCAGGTTGGGCGAGACGCCAGCGCGGGTGACCAGCAGCCAGACCACCAGCGGGAACGCCAGCACAACCGCGATTTCAAGGATGGCCTGACCGAGCGCTTTGCCCGAGAACCTGACATCCGACCCCCAGCCGTTGCGATGCGCGAACCAGGCCACCGTCAGCATCATCAGCAGCGTCATCACCAGGCCTGGCAGGATGCCGCCCAGGAACAGCGCGCCGATCGAGACATTGGCCATCATCCCGTAGATCACGAAGGGCAGCGAGGGCGGGATGATCGGTCCGAGTGTGGCGGATGCAGCCGTGACCCCGACGGCGAACTCGGTTGGATAACCGTGATCCTTCATCGCCTTGATCTCGATCGTGCCGAGGCCGGCTGCGTCGGCAATCGCAGTACCCGACATGCCCGAAAAGATGACCGAACCGACGATGTTCACATGCCCCAGCCCACCCTTCATCCATCCGACCAGCGCGACGGCAAAGCTGTAGATGCGACCGGTGATGCCGGCAATGTTCATCAGGTTGCCGGCGAGAATGAAGAAGGGCACGGCCAGCAGTGGAAAGCTGTCGATGCCAGCGATCATTCGATGCACCAGCACGAAATCCGGGGCAGTTCCGGTTGCGACGATATACAGCAGCGACGCCAGGGCCAGGGACAGCGCAACCGGGACGCCCAGAACCATCAGGGCCAGGAACGACCCAAGCAGCAGCCACATCATTTCAGGGAGTTCCAGGCAGGTCGTAGGTGGGCGCTTCAAGGATCGAACTGCCGGTCCTTAGATGGTGAATCGCCAGGATCAGGGCACGCAGGCACATCGCTGCAAACGCGGCTGCGACGAATCCGAAGACGATGCCCATTGGCAGACTGACCATCGTCATGGTCTGGCTGCCGACCCGCATCGTGACTTCGATGGCCAGCCACACGGCATAGCCCAGAAACCCGACCCGAAGCAGATCGACGCAGGTGACCAGCACCCTCGAAACGGTGCGCGGCAGATAGCGGTAAAGCAGATCGACCTGCACGTGCCGGTCCAGGCGAACACACATCGCCGAACCGAGAAAGACCACGCCCACCAGAAGGTAGCGCGCGATTTCCTCGGTCCAGGAGGCTGAATCGTTCAGCACGTACCGGGTGAAGAACTGCAGAAAGACCACGCCGCACAACACCCAGAAGATGGCAAAGGTCAGCCAGTCCTCGAGGGCGTAACCCGACAGGTCTGCCTCGGCAGGCGCCTCGTCAAACGCATCGGCGATCGAGGCGCCCGTCGCAGCATCGGGTTGGCGTTCAATCATGCTTCGGGCTTACTTGATCGCGACGATCCGGTCATAGTCCTCGCGCTCATAGCCGAGCGACTCGGGCGTGAAGTTCTTGAGCACCGCATCGACAAAGCTCTGACGGTTGACGGTGTTGACGTTGATGCCCCGCTTCTTGAACTCGTCCACCAGCTCGCCCTCGCGCTTGACGATCTGGGCACTGGCCCGGGCA
Organism: uncultured Burkholderiales bacterium; assembly: GCA_903923345.1. Taxonomy (GTDB): domain Bacteria; phylum Pseudomonadota; class Gammaproteobacteria; order Burkholderiales; family Burkholderiaceae_E; genus UBA4615. Next base: position 3,063 of record CAIXXI010000522.1, read on the forward strand.
GCGGCTTCCTGGGTGACCTCGGTGAAGATTTTCTTGTCGGCATCCGAGAGCTTGGTCCACACATGCGGGGCGATCTGGGTGATCAGGGCATCGACGATGTGGCCGGTCAGCATGATGTGCTTTTGCACCTCATAGAACTTCTTGGCTTCGATCGTGGTCAGCGGATTTTCCTGCGCCTCGACCGTGCCGTTTTGCAGCGCCAGATAGACCTCGGCAAATGCGATCGGCGTGGGGTTGGCACCGCAGGCTCTGGGGGTTGCCATGTAGGCCGGCACATCGGGCACGCGGATCTTCAGCCCCTTCATGCCGGCGCAATCGGTGAACGCGCGGTTCGAGGTGGTGTGACGTGCGCCGTAGTAGGTGTAGGCGGTGATCACGATGCCGCTTTTCTTGCGGTATTCCTCGGCGAGTTCCTGGAAGACCGGGCTCTTTGCAAATGCAGCCTGATGGGCGGCATCGCGAAAGATGAAGGGGTAGTAGGACACACCGATGCGGGGGAAATTGCGCGCGGCAAACGAGGCGCCGCTGATGATCATGTCCACCGTGCCCAGGGTCAGGCCCTGATTGATGTCGGTCTCTTTGCCCAATGAGGAAGCCGGAAAGACCTGGATGTCATAGCGGCCGTTGGTGCGCTTCTTGATTTCATCAGCCGCCCAGACCGACTCGGTGTGATAAGGCTCTGAAATTTCGTAGACATGGGCCCATTTGAGCTTTGTCTGGGCCAGTGCAGGCAGGGCGCTGACGGCCATGACGGCAGCCGACATCACCAGGGTGGCGATCAGTTTCATTGGAGTCTCCTTCTTGTGTATTCAGGCCGGCCAGGCCCTTGGGTGGCTGGGGCATCCTACCGGTACTCGCCTCAGGAAGCCACCTCCAAAGGAGCACCTTGCGTGTCAATGCGAAAGACCAGTCGAGCCCTGCCTTCGACTTCGGTGTATTGCACCGACTGCGCATAGTGTTTGATCAGGCGTTGGCCCAGATCATCGGGAGCCGACGCCTGGTCCATGAGATTGCCTGCATCAGCCGTGCGTTCGATGATCAGCTCGAGGTCGCCGGTTTTCTCCGAGTACGCCACCGTCAAGTCAAGCGGCGCCCGATCGAGTTGGGGTCTGCACAGTTGCAGGCATTCCTCGACCAGAGGCAACAAGCGATCGCGCACGGACTGCGGCAGGATCTGTCGGGCGCAGAACGCCTCGATCTCGGCGTTCAGCGAGTACAGGTCATAACCGGTGGTGTCGATGTGCCTGACAAGGCTGCGGATCCGATTGACGA
>CAIXXI010000523.1 GCA_903923345.1 uncultured Burkholderiales bacterium
AGCATTTCGGCGCGATGCCTGGAGTGGGTGAACAGCGACCAGAAGTAAGGCGGGTTTCCCAGCTTCACATCGTTCATCCCGGCGATGATGGCGAAGATCGAGGCCATCACCGGCTGTGCGATCAGGCGAAATTTCATCGGCCCGCTCACACGGTCCGACAGGTTTTCAAGGATGCGCATCCAGATGTCGTCCATCGGCACTCTTAGCTTTTCGGTGTTCAACCCAGCGGCAACAGGATCAGCGCGTATAGGAGGCCGCCGGCCAGGAAAGACATGAAGTGGCCATCCTTGTCGGAGGGCAACTCCATCAGGCTGCTGTTGACGATCACCGCCCCCGACAGGAACGCGACCAGCAGTGCGACCACCGCAAGGGGCAGGGCCAGCAACTGTCCGACGGCCCAGCCAATGGGCACCATGGCTGCCAGCCAGTAGCGGCCCCGGCGAACATACGCTTCAGCATGCTCTTCGCTCAAGGCGTGGTCTACCGCCAGAAAGTGAACAGCCATCGCCGTGGTGAACAGCAGCAGCGGCGCCCGGCCTTCTTCGAAGTCGCGCGCCAGGAGGTAGCCCACCAGGGTCGCGTAGGCCGAAAAGCCCCCCACGTGAAGCCTGAACGCCGCCTGCTCGCGCTGTTCCGCATTGGAATCGCGGACCTGTTTGCGCAGGTGCTCAAGCCCGTAGAAGGTCATGAAGCCGATCAGCGCGGCCGCATAGATCACTGAACCTTCGAGGCGTGTCTGAATGGATGCCGACTCGACAAAGACCACGCGCACGTCTTCCAGTTCGGGCATGACATGCACGAAGACATAAGCGGCTGCCATGCCGGCACAGAACGACACCCGCTTGCGCTGATCCCTGGTGACAGCGCCCAGCGGATGCAGACGTCCACCCGCAAGGACGACTGCAGCCAGCGTGAGCGCCGCGAGCCCGGTCGCCACCCATTCAGCGGTGTGCCAGCCTGTCGTCACAGGGCCTTCGCGATAATGCCGACGAACAGAAAAAGACCGATCGCTGACATGAACAGGGCCATGACCATCGAGGGGCGCCAGATCGCGAAACTGTTCTGCTTGCGAAGGTCTTGAAGACGGTACCAGTACTCGACGGTGCCCAGCACCATCGCCAACGTGCCCATGCCGGTCAGAAACATGCCCATGGTGCGCGGACTGCTGGCGTGGGACAGGTGTGTACCCGCCTCCTCGAAGCCTTGCAGCAGCTTGTAGATGGTGAAGCCGAAGCTGATCATCGACAGCGCCGTACGCAACCAGGCCATCAACGACCGGTCGGCTGCCATCAGGGTGCGCTCGGCTGCAAATCGGGTGCGCTCAACGGCGAGCTCGTCGGATGTCCTGGGGGCTATGCCGGCTTGGTCGGGACGAGGCGGATGGTGAAGCAGGTTTCCCAGCCCAGCCAACAGTGGCCGCGCGTGCCCGCCAGGGCTGCCATGGCCAGGATCATGCGGCGATGCGTCTGGTGCTGGAGTCGGTGTCGTCATTCAATGTCCTATGGGCCGAGTCGCGCCGGGCCCGGGTAAACAGTGATTGCCCGGCAGCAGTTTGCCTTGTACTCGGCCGGCGAGCCAATCGCCCAAGGGCTGCAGCAGTCAATAGCAGTTGAATCGGGACACATGACGGGAAGAATTGCTGGGCCGAGCCTTGCATCTTCACGGCGCTCGCGCTCCGCGATGAGGCGCCGCGCGTCTCTCAGCGCCTCGCCGGCGCCAGATGGCGAGAGGGCGACTTCACGCAGACAGAATGTTGGGTACGTTTGCGGCGGGCCGATCGTGCCGATGCGCGTGTCGCTGCATGGGCGCGGTCCGTTGATCACCTGCAGTTTTATCTGTCTGCCATGACGGTCTTGGAAATCGAAGCCGGAACCTTGCTGCTGGCACGACGCGACGTGCAGCAAGGTCTCGTGCTGCGAACCTGGATTGACGTGCACGTCTTGCCCGCTTTTGACGGTCGAGTCCTTGCAGTGGATACGGTCGTAGCCCAGCGCTGTGCCAAGCTTCATGTGCCCGACCGTCGCCCTGAACGCGACGCCCTGATTGCCGCGACGGCTCTGGTGCATCGCCTGAAGCTCGTCACGCGAAACGTCGCCGATTTTGAGCCCATGGGCGTTGAGCTCATCAATCCTTGGGAATGAGGCAGCTCCCATGAAGATTGGTATGACCTTGTAATCGACACGCCAGCGTGCGCATCTTGCCGTGCAACCACCTGCGATGCCTTGGGCAAGGACCGCACGATCAATCAAGGCGCCGTTCAGGCTCTGTCGTGCAGAGGATTTCGTCCAGAACCGACGTGGCGTACGTCCCGGCGGGCAAAAAGAACGTGACCGCCAATTGATCCGCTTGCGGCCATTCCCACGCCATGTCCGCCGGGCTGGCCACCAGTGAGCGGCGCTCCTGATCCAGACCTGCGAATTCCATGCCCTCGCACAGCGTGGCATGACGTTCAGCCACTGCATTTTCCAGCGCTTGCGCCTGCTCTGTGGTGCTCACGCGGCCCCGGCCCCAGAGCGGTCCGGTGGGCCGACCCGCTGCGTCCATCACGTCACCAGGCACTGTCTTGCTCCACAGGCCCTGCTGAATGCGCAGCGCCAGCACTTCGTTGAAGACGAACGAGCGCACCGCCGACAGGTAAATGCCTTTTTTCTTCGGGTTGCGCACGCGGATTTCACGCGCCAGCATGGCTCGGCCCTGCTCGACGTTACCGCCGCCGTGGCCGAAACGCTGAGCGCCGAAGTAGTTGGGCACGCCCTGTGACGCAACCGCCTTGAGATTGGCCTCAATTGAATCGCGCTCGCCACTCACGTCACGCAGCAGGATGCGGAATCGGTTGCCCTGCAGATCGCCGGGGCGCAGCTTTTTCACGTGGCGGCTCTGGCTCAGGACCTTGAACTCCGGGTGCTGGAGCTGGGTCAGGTCGGGCGTCTCGCCCTTCGGCAGATAGATGCTGAACCACTGACGGGTGATGGCGTAGCGGTCCTTGAGGCCGGCATAGCCCACGTTCACGTCCTGCACCTTCGCGGCCTCGGCCAGTTGCTGCGCAACGAAGGCGGTGTTGGCACCGTTTTTTTCGATTTCAAGCCAGATGTGCTCGCCCTCGCCGCAGGGAGGCTGCAGCGGCAGTTCGGTCACGATGAAATCCTCGTTGAGGTGTTTCAGGGTGGCGCTGGCGCCACTGGCCGGATAAGCATTGGGCCACTGCGGCAAGGTCGTGTATTGAGTGTCGTTCATGCGCGGTCTGACGGCACCAACTGTAGATCGGGACAGGCTGTCCCACCGACCAGGGGCAATTCAGACCGTGATTATCGCTCCAGATAGGCGGCTGCCCGTTCACTGATAGCGTTTGAGCACGAGCCCCAGTGTTGCGATATTGGCTGAAGACGACACCCTGTCGACCTGCCGCGACACATACACCTCATACCGCCAGGACGTGTTGATCTCAACCTCGACCCCTGCCTGGTAGATCTGCCGGTTCCAGCTGGCGGTGCGGGTGTCATACAGGGTCTCTGCCTGCGCATAAGGCAGTATCGGTACGCCGTGTGGCGTGAACTCGCGCTCAATGCCTGCACGCAGCCGGTAACGCTGTGACACCACACCATCGATATCACGCAATTCGTATCGGGCACGGTTCACGAGCCAGACCTGCTCAGGCAGTTCCATCCGAGTCGTCAACTCCAGGAGGCCGCGATGCTCGAGGGCGCTTCCTCGCCGCGCCGAAGCGTAACGCATCTCGTTTGCCATCCACTCCACATCGGTTAACGTGCCGGCATGAAAAAGTTGAGCCTCGACAAAATCCTGCAAAGCCAGGGCTTCGGAACCCGCAAAGGCTGTCGGCAGTTGATTCTGCAGGGCGATGTCGCAGTCGAAGGCCGGACGGTGACGCAGTGGGATGAGTCATTCGATTCCGAAGGGCTGTCGTTCACAGTCCTGGGCGAGCCGTGGACCTGCAGTCAATTTGTGTATCTCGCTCTGAACAAGCCGCCCGATTTCGAGTGTTCCCGCAAGCCCAGTCATCACCCGGGCGTGCTGACCCTGCTGCCCGAGCAGTTTCGCTGGCGCGATGTGCAGTCTGTGGGCCGTCTGGACCACGACACCACGGGCTTGCTGCTGCTCTCGGACGACGGCGCCTTCATCCACGCGCAGTCTTCACCGAAGCGCCATGTGCCGAAGGTCTATGTCGCGACCACGCATGAGCCACTCACGGATGCGCAGATCATGATGCTCAACGAGGGGGTCCAACTGATCGACGAACCCGCCCCGATTTCGGGCAAGGCGCGGCAGATCGATTCCCACACCCTGGAAATCGTGCTCGAGCAAGGCAAATACCATCAGGTCAAGCGCATGCTGGCCGCTGCAGGCAACCACTGTTCGGCCCTTCGACGCACCGCGATAGGTAGCCTGACGCTTGAGAGCCTGAGCCTGGCTGAGAGCGAGTGGTGCTATCTCACGCAAGCACAGCGGGACCTGCTCAGGACTTAGCCGCCGACGCCTCTCGGACCTCGGCTAAGTGGGTGAGAAGTTTATGAGGGTGACGAAGCCTTCCAGCCCGACCCGCCTTGATGGCAGATGGCTGCGCCCTTATTCCGGCTTGATGTTGCGCGTTCGAATCAGCTTGACCCAGCGAGCCTCTTCCCGGTTCATGAAGTCCTTGAATTCGGCTTGAGTCGAGGCGCGAATTTCCACTCCTTGCGGCTTGAACTGCTCGACCATGTCGGCGTCTGCAGCCACTTTGGCGATGGCTTTTTGCAGCTTCTCGACAATCGCGGCGGGCGTGCCGGCTGGCACGACCATGCCTTGCCAGAAGGTCACGATGAAGTCTTTTTTACCTGTTGCCTCAACCATCGTGGGGATATCAGGAAAGGCCGGCGAGCGCGTGGCGCTGGTGATGGCAACCG
>CAIXXI010000524.1 GCA_903923345.1 uncultured Burkholderiales bacterium
ACGATCCGGGTCAATGGCGTGACGGTTGTCGAGCAGCGCGACGCAGCCGAAGCGCGCTTCGAGCTCCAGTACGAATTGCCCGAACGCGAAATCACCGCGCTCTCGACCAGCGGCCGACCGCGGGAATACCAGCTGCGCTTGCGCTTGCGCTGGCAGGTGCGTGATGCCAAGGATCAGGAACTGATCCCCTCCACCGAGATGGTCCTGCGCCGGCAGATCACCGTGCTGGATGTGCAGGGCATCGTCAATCCGGAAGAAGAGCAACTGCTGTATGCCGACATGCGCAGCGATGCGGTCAGGCAGATCGTCCGGCGCATGTCCGCGATCAGGAGACCGGCATCGTGATGCGCGCCGAGTCCCTGGCCAGCGCTCTGGCGCGGATCGGGCAGACCGGCCTGCCGCCGATCACCTGGATTGCCAGTGACGAAGACCTCCTGCGTCTGGAAGCCTCCGACGCAGTGCGAGCCGCTGCCCGCTCAGCCGGGTACACCGAGCGCGTGGTGTTTCAGGTCGAGCGCGGATTCAAGCTCGAATCGCTGCTTGCCGAGACCCAGGCGCTGTCGCTGTTTGCCAGCCGCAGGCTGATCGAGCTGCGCATCACCGGCAAGCCAGGCAAGGAGATCGGTGAAGGGCTGGCGAACGCACTGAGCGGTCTGGATGAAGACACCCGTTTGCTGGTGACCAGCCCGCGTCTGGACAAAGCAGTCAGTGAATCGGCCTGGTTTTCTCGGCTCGATTCAGCCGGATGGGCGGTCTCGATTCCCATGGTGGATCGCTCGCGGCTGGCCGCCTGGATTGGCGAGCGGCTGGCCCGCAACCGACAGCAAGCCGATGCGGCAACCCTCGCACTGATCGCACAGCGCGTCGAGGGCAATCTGCTGGCAGCCGATCAGGAGGTGCGCAAACTGGCCATGCTGCTGCCCGAAGGCCGGCTCGATCCCGAAGCGGTTCGGGAAGCGGTGATGGATGTGGCCCGCTGGGATGCCTTCGATCTGGTGGATGCGGCGCTGGCCGGCGACACATCCCGTGCCCTGCGCTGCCTCGAAGGGCTGCGTGCCGAAGGCGTGGCGGTACCGGTGGTGCTCTGGGGCCTGGCCGATGCGGCCCGCAATCTGGTTCGATTGTCCCGACTTCAACAGACCGGCCAGGCCATTGGGCCAGCCATGCGATCGATGCGGATCTGGGGTGAGCGCGAACGGCTGTACCCGATCGTGCTGCGTCGTATGCCGTCTGCTCGCGCAGCCGACCTGCTGGCGACCTGCGGACGGGTCGATCGCATCACCAAGGGCGTGCTCGCCGGCGATGAATGGCATGCTCTGCAAGCCATCGTGCTGGGGCTGGCTGGCGCGCCGTCACTGGCGCTCAGCCGTTCTGCAGCCATGACCTCCTGATTGACTGGATGACCCGAGATGACCCCAATCGATATCCCCGTCTATGTGGCCGAAGTGGGGCAACGCGCCCGCGCGGCCGCCCGCGAGCTTGCCCGCGCCTCAACCAGCGCGCGCAATGCCGCCCTGATGGCGGCTGCGGCGTCGGTGCGCCGTGAGACCGCACGGCTGCAGGCGGCCAATGCGCATGACCTCGATGCCGCCCGTGCAGCCGGGCATGACGCGGCCTTCGTCGATCGCCTGGCGCTGACCGATGCAGTGATCGAATCCATGGCGCTCGGGCTGGAGCAGATCGCCGCACTGCCAGACCCGGTCGGTGAGATCGGCAACCTGCGCGCTCGGCCCTCGGGCATTCAGGTCGGGCAAATGCGGGTCCCGCTTGGCGTGATCGGCATCATTTATGAGTCGCGCCCCAATGTGACCATCGACGCGGCCGGCCTGTGCATCAAGTCGGGTAATGCCAGCATCCTGCGCGGTGGCTCCGAGGCGATCCACAGCAACAAGGCCCTGGCGGGGCTCATCCGCGAAGGCGTGCAGGCTGCCGGCCTGCCGGCGGATGCGGTGCAACTGATCGACACCACCGACCGTGCTGCCGTCGGCTCGCTGA
>CAIXXI010000525.1 GCA_903923345.1 uncultured Burkholderiales bacterium
ACTGGGTGCTGCCCTCGATGGCGTCTTCCGCCTCATCAAGTTCTGCCATCAGCTCGGGCGTCGCATGGGTGCGGATGAAATCGCGCAGGTCTTTGCGCACCTGGGTTTGCGCAGGGGTAAAGCCAAAATTCATGGTCGTCTCCTGTGATGCGTGGCCCCGGCACACGCCGGGGCTGAAAGTCAGGCTTCGTTCAGCGCATTGAGTGCGGCGATTCGCCCGAAGGCAAAACACTCGCCGATATTGCCGGTGCCCTGGTATAGGTCGCTGAAGATCGAGCCGAGTTCGCCGGCACTGTACAGCCGTGGGATCGGGGAACCATCGGGCTTGAGCACCTGAGCCTTTTCATTGCGTCTTGGGCCGCCTTGAGTGTTCAGCATTGAAGGCGACAACTCGACCGCATAGAAGGGGCCCTGCGCGAACCCGGTCATCATCTTCGTGCGGCCAAATTCCGTGTCAACGCCGCGTGCGCAGTGGTCATTCCACATCCTGACGCTTTGATCAAGCGCATCGGCCGGTACTCCGATTTGCTGAGCCAATGCAGCGAGGCTCGGTGCCGAGCGGATCCAGCCCTTGGCCAGCTCGGCTTGATTATCGGCACTCCAGGCGTAACCGATCATGATCGGTGTCCAACCTGAGGGGGCTGTGCCTTCATAGAGTGCTTCGTGGGCAAAGAGGGTGTGGTCAAAGACCATGTACATGGGACAGGGCACGCGCAAGGGCATCCAGCGGCCTGATTGCATGACCTTGCCGTGGCGCGTCTTGTATTTTTCGTCGCAAAAGCGCTTGCCATCCGGACCGACCACGATCATCCCGCCTTGCAATTCGTGCGCGAAGTGCAGCGGGCGCATGGAAATCGTGGTCGGAAGCTCCGGCACTTTCAGCGCCATCGAAGGCCCTGCGTAGTTGTTCATGTGCCAGAGATCAGCGCCGATCTCCATGGCCATGCGGATGCCGTCGCCTTCGTTATAGGGGCTGCCTGAGGTGTAGCAATACGGCAGGCCGGGCAGGAAATTTCGGATCATCTCCTGGTTGTTTTCGAAGCCGCCGCAGGTCAGCACGACCGCCTTGCGGGCTCGAAACCGCAGCTCGCGTCCATCGTGCTGCGCGATCACGCCCAGCACACTGCCCGAGCGCGGATCGGTCACCAGGCGTTTCGCGGGGGTGTCGTAGCGGATGTCGATCTGGCGCTCACTGACTGCGGCGGCCAGGGCGTTCCAGGTTTCGGAAAATCCGAGGATGTCACCGTGGTGGAACTTGTGCACGCAGTCGGCACCCGGCAGGTCAGGGAATTCGATGCCGGCTGGCTGATGCTGGTGTTCCTGGGGGTCGCCGCCCATGCTGGCAAACCACTCATTGTTGCGGCACATTTCCTCGGCCCAGACCTCGACCATGGCCTGTGGAACTGGATGGTGGCCGCATAGGGCGTTCAGATAGTCGCGGGCTTTTTCGGGTGATGAGGTGTTCAGATACCCCTGGGCGGCGACCCGGGTGTTGCCGCCTTCATGCCCTTTGGGGGCCTTTTCGAGCAGGATGACCGAGCCGCCGGCGGTGGTGGCCGTCAGTGCGCAGGCGGCACCTGCACCGCCATATCCGACAATGATCAGGTCGGCTTCGAAGTCCCAGGGTGCATCGGTATTCATTGAGGTCTTTTCAGTTCTGGTCGTCAGCAGCAGCCACCAGCACCGTGCGTTTGCGGCGCGTCGAAGGCAACAGGGCACTGATCAGCAGCGCGGCTGCCAACAGCAGGAAGGCGGCCGAAATCGGCCGAGTGATGAAAATCGAGAAACTGCCCGAGGAGATGATCAGCGACTGGCGCAGGGCGTTTTCAAGGATGGGCGTCAGCACAAAGGCCAGGATCAGCGGGGCAGGTTCATAGCCGAATTTTCGCATCAGGTAGCCCAGGATGCCGAAGCCCAGCATCAGCAGCAGGTCCATTTCGCTGCCGTTGATCACATAGGCACCAATCAGCGCAATGAACAGGATCAAGGGGAACAGCACGCCGTACTGAACCCGCAAGAGCCGCACCCACAGGCCGATCAGCGGCAGGTTCAGCACCAGCAGCATGATGTTGCCCAGATACATGCTGGCCACGGTGCCCCAGAACAGATCGGGATTTTTCTGGATCATCATCGGTCCGGGCGTGATGCCGTGAATCATCAGTGCGCCCAGCAAAATGCCCATCACCGCATTGGCCGGCACACCCAGGGTCATGAGCGGCACGAAGGCAGCCTGCGCGGCCGCATTGTTGGCGGCTTCCGGGGCGGCAACCCCTTCGATGGCGCCCTTGCCGAAACGCTCGGGCGTTCGTGACAAGCGTTTTTCGGTGCCATAGGCAATGAAAGAAGCCAGCACTGCGCCGCCGCCGGGCAGGATGCCCAGCAGGAATCCGAGCAGTGAGCCTCGCGCAATCGGCATGCCGCTGGCCGACCAATCTGCGCGGTTCGGCAGCAGGCTGCCCACCTGACCGATCACCACGCCCTGCTTGATGCGCTGCTCCACATTGAGCAGGATTTCCGAAACACCGAACAGGCCCATGGCCAGCGGCGCGATACCGACGCCGTCAAGCAGATCGGGCAGGCCCATCGTGAAGCGCGGCACACCACTCATGTTGTCCAGACCGACCAGACCGATCAGCACGCCCACGCCCGCCATCATCAGCGACTTGGTCATCGACTTCTGCGCCAGGTAGGTCAGGATCACCATGCCCAGGATCATGACTGCGAAGTATTCGGGCGGACCGAATCGCAGGGCAAGCGATGCCAGGGGCGGGGCGAGCAGCATCAATCCGACCACGCCAGCGGTGCCGGCAATGAAGGATGCAAACGCAGACATGCCCAGCGCCGGACCCGATCGTCCCTGCAGGGCCATCTGGTGGCCATCGAGTGTGGTCACCACCGAGGCCGCTTCACCCGGGATACCGACCAGAATCGAGGTGGTTGACCCGCCGTACTGTGCACCGTAGTAGATGCCGGCCAGCATGATGATGGCGGTGACCGGCGAAATGCCGAAGGTGATCGGCAGCAGAATCGACATGGCACCGACCGGGCCCAGCCCGGGCAGCACTCCGATCAGGGTGCCGATCAGGCAGCCCACAAAACAGAACAGCAGGTTGTGCCACTGAAAGGCGACACCGAAGCCGGAGGCGATGTTGCCGAGCAGTTCCATCCTGGCCGCGTCGCCTCAGGTGCCCAGGATGCCCGCAGGCAAAGCGATGCCCAGGACCTTGTGAAAGAGCAGCCAGGTCGAAGCCACGGCCACCAGGGGAATCAGCAGAGCGGTTCGCCAGGGAAGGCCTTCGACCCAACGCATGACCACGATCAGCAGAACCAGGCTGCTCAGAAAGAATCCGAGCCGCTCGAAGACCAGGATGAAGGCCAGTGTGATGACGCCGATGAGCACAGCGCGGTGCCAGTTCACATCAGCCCACAGATCAGCCAGGCGAACTCGGGAGTCGGGATCGGCGCGCAGCGACTGGGCAAAGATGATGAGCGCCATCAATGCAACGAAGGCGCCTGCGATGCCGGCCAGAAAGCCGGCCCCGGGTTCCTGGGCCGTGCCCAATCCCAGTTCACGTGCTCTGATGAAGGCGGCTGCCCCGAACAGGAACCAGAACACACTGCCGATGCGTTCGGCATTCATGGTTTTTGCTTTGCTCCCCGCCTGTGTTGGGTCTGATTTTCAGTTTTGAGGCGATTGCAAGCGCAGATGGCGGCACTGCACTCAATCGGGCCGATCCTAGGTTGCGGCCTGAACCCTTGTCAATTAACCTCGATCGGTTTTCGTCTGCACGACTCATTACAGGAGACCCACCATGTCTGATCTGCCCAAGCGTGTTCGCATCCTCGAGGAAGGCCCCCGTGAAGGCTTCCAGATCGAGAAAGGCCCGATCACCACGGCCCGCAAGATCGAACTGATCGACAGCCTGTCGCAGACTGGTCTGGAGCAGATCCAGGTCACCTCGTTCGTCAGCCCGCAGGCGGTGCCGCAGATGGCGGATGCACCCGAGGTGGTCGCCGGGTTCACCCGAAAGCCTGGGGTTAGATACACCGCGCTGTGGCTCAATGACAAAGGGCTTGAGCGTGCCCTCTCGACCGAAAAACTCGACATTCAAGGTTCGCTGTCTTTGACTGCGTCCGAGAAATTCCTGCTTCGCAACCAGAAGCGCACGCTCGAGCAGAACCTCAATGCGGTGCGTTCGATGATCGGCATGTACAAGCACTACGGCGTGTCGGTCACTCGGGCCAGCATCATGGCTGCGTTCGGGTGCAATTTCGAAGGTGAAATCGCCACCGATCGGATTCTCGAAGTGGTCGGTCAGCAGTTTGCTCTGGCCGAAGAGGCCGGCCTTGACCTGCAAACGCTCTCGCTTGCTGACACCATGGCCTGGGCCACGCCCGGTTCGATCAAGCGGGTGGTTGGCGCGGTGCGCAACCGGTATCCCGATCTTGAAATTTCGCTGCACCTGCACGACACCCGCGGCATGGGCGTGGCCAATGCCTATGCCGGCATGGAAATGGGCGTGACGATTTTTGATGCAGCCGTGGCAGGGCTGGGTGGCTGCCCGTTTGCAGCGCACGCTGCCGCGGCAGGCAACGTGTGCACGGAAGATCTGGTCTTCATGTGTCAGGAGATGGGCATCGAGACCGGGGTCGATCTTGAGAAGCTCATCGAATCGGCCTTGCTGGCTGAAGAGATCGTGGGCCATCCGCTGCCCGGTTCGGTGATGAAGGGCGGATCGCTGGCCAAGTTGCGCCGCAAGATTGCAGACGAGCGGCAGGCCAGTCAGGCGGCCTGATTCGCGTTCGGGTAGGGTATTTCGGAGGGCAGCAGAATGCAGGCACTGACGCGATCATTCGGCGAGTTTGTTGCGGGTTTGCGCTTTGAGCGCATTCCCAGCGCAGCACACGATGTCATTCACACTGGTTTTGCCGACTGTGTGGGTGTGATGCTCGCCGGGGCTCATGAGCCGCCCACCGAACTGCTCACCCAGGTGCTGAGTCCTGTCAGCGGGACCTCGACGCTGGTGTTCGGTGCTCGAACGGCGCCGGCTCCGGAGGCCGCCTGGATCAACGGGGTGGCAGCCCATGCCCTGGATTACGATGATGTCGCGCTCAAGGGCCATCCCAGCACGGTGCTGGTGCCGGCGATTCTGGCTGAAGCCCAGGCACTGGGCTCCAGTGGCGCCGACATGATGACTGCCTATGCGGCGGGTTATGAGGTCTGGGCGGATCTGACTCAACGCGACCCTGACCACTATCACACCAAGGGCTGGCATCCGACCGGAATTCTGGGTGCGATCGGTGCGGCGGCGGCCTGCGCCTCATTGCACAGGCTTGATGCTCAGCAGGCGGCGATGGCCATCTCGATTGGTGCATCGCAAAGTGCCGGCATCATGGCCAACTTCGGCACCATGACCAAACCCTTTCATGCGGGGCGGTCGGCGCACTCGGGCGTGATGGCTGCCCGTCTGGCCAAGGCCGGCTTTACCGCGTCACTTGATGCGATCGAGCATCCGCAGGGCTTTTTGTCGGCGGTCTCGCCCAAGGGCCGCATCGATGTGGACACGCCGGTTGCAGCCGGAAGCGTCTGGCGAATGCTCAGCCTGAAGCTCAGCGTCAAGAAATACCCGATGTGCTTTTGCGCGCATCGCGCACTGGACGGCATGCTCGACCTGCTCGCTGAACATCCGCTTCAGGCCTCTCAAATTGAGCGGATCAGCGCGATGACCAGCCGTCGCAATACCACGGTGCTGCGCAACGACCGACCCCAAACCGGGCTGGAAGCCAAGTTCAGCATGCAGTTTGCGATGGCCTCAAGTGTGGTCGCAGGGCGGGCCGGATTGTCGGAACTCACTGACGATTTCGTGCAGCGCGCTGACATCCAGGACCTGATTCGACGAGTCGAGGTGGTGGCCGATGACACCGAGCATCCGAGCATGCCGGGCTATTCGCCGTTTGATCGGGTCAGCGTGACGCTCAAGAGCGGCGAGGTGCTGACCAGCCGAAACATCGAAACCGTGCGCGGCGGCCCTGAGGCACCCCTGAGTGCGCAGGAACTGTGGGTCAAATTTGATGATTGCGCGCGTGCAGGCAAGAGTGCGGTCGAGGCCAGGCCATTGTTCGATGCCCTGATGGCGCTGGAGCAGGTGCCGAAGGTCAGTGGCATCCCGGGGCTATCGACCGCACACTGAGCTGAGCTCAGCTCAGTCATTAGCCTTAGCCTAAGTGGCGGGCAAAGAATTCGAGGGTGCGGCTGCGAGCCAGGGCAGCTGATTCGGCGTGGTAGGAACCGCGCTGATCGCAGTTGAAGCCATGTCCGGCTGAGTAGAAATGCGTGATGGCCGAAGGATGGGCATCCGCAACTGCCTTGGCCTTGTCGTTCGGGATCGACTGATCGGCATCGCCGAAATGGAACATCACCGGGCAGGCCGGCTTTTCATTGATGTAGGTCGGGATTGCGCCGCCGTAATACGGGGCAGAGCAGGCCAGGCCGGGCAGCCGGGCTGCAGCCACCCATGACACCGAGCCGCCCCAGCAATAGCCCACGATCGCTGCCTTGCCGGCTGACTTGCCATATTCCATCACCGCAGCCAGATCGAGCATGGCCTTGTCCATCGAGGCCTGCTTCATCACCTCGACGCCCGCTGCGATGTCGGGCTGGCTGTAGCCAGTTTCATAGCCTTTCTGGACGCGATCAAACAGGGACGGTGCGATAGCGAGATAGCCGTCCTGGGCATAACCATCGGCGACGCTGCGGATATGGCTGTTCACGCCGAAGATTTCCTGCACCACGATCACCAGGCCTTTTGGTGTGCCAGCAGGCTCAGCGACATAGGCTGAAAACGTGTGGCCATCGGATGCGGTCAGGGTCAGGGTCTTGCTCATGAGAGTTCCTTCAGTGGACGAATCGGGTTTGGGTGAGACAGTTGGGTCAGGCTGCCTCAATTCTTTGTGACGCCAGCCTTCTGGAAATAGTCCTTGTACCAGTCGTATTCGAGCTTCAGATCACGGGCCAGCGCCTTGCTGTCCCGAAAGTCGTAGGGCAGGTAGTTCTTCTTGAGCATCGCCCGGAATTCGGCGGATTGAATCACCTGGGTGAAGGCGTCTTCCAGTTTTTTGGCCACGGCGGGCGGCAGGCCTTTGGGTGCCGACACCATGATGGTTGCGTTGGGTGGGTAGCCCCAATCGCAGCCGATGTCCTTGAGGGTCGGCACGTTCGGGAAGTTCTCATCGCGGTTTTTCTGGAAGATGACCAGCTCCCGGAATACGCCATCGGCCACCAGTTGCAGGTGTGATCCGGAACCGGATGTGAAGTCGATGTGCTTGCCCATCAGCATGGTGTTGGCTTCGCTGCCGCCCTTGGTGGGCACATGCTTGAAGTCCAGTCCGCGGCACTTCTTGAGCGCCTCGACACCCATCTGTTGCGAGCCGGTCGGGATGCCGCCCGCGCCGGCGGTGGCGAAGGTCATGCCCGGATTGGCCTTGGCATGGGCGATGAAGTCCTCGGCGGTCTTGAAGGGCGAATCGGCACGAACCACCACCGAGCCATTATGGAAATAGCTGTACTGAGCGATGCCCTCGAAATTCGAGAGGTCGTAGGCGGTCTTGAGAATGAAGGGGCGCGAGGCCAGGGCGGCGGAGGATCCGATCAGCACGGTGTAGCCGTCGGGCTTGCGCGCTGAGGCCAGGCCTGCTGCAACAGTGCCACCACCACCGGCCTTGTTTTCCACCGCGATCGGCACGCCCAGAATTTTCTCGGCATAGACTGCGCCCATCAAGCCATATTGATAAAGGTCTTCAGGCTTTGGAGCCATA
>CAIXXI010000526.1 GCA_903923345.1 uncultured Burkholderiales bacterium
AAAGCCAGCTCGATCGATTGCGCGACACCGCGCGCGTGGTTCGCACCCCCAGTGGTCAGGGCGAGATGGTCTGGCGCACCTGGGGCAGCGGAAAGCCGCTGGTGCTCTTTCATGGCGGTGGCGGCAGCTGGGAGCACTGGGTTCGCAACATCGATTTCCTGGCGCAGCACCGCCAGGTCTGGACGGCTGATTTCCCGGGCTTCGGCGATTCGGCCGACGCACCCGAGCCGATCGATGCGCATTCAATCGCGACCGCGACCGCCAACGGGCTGGATCTGCTGTTTCCGCTGCCGCAGCGGGTGGATATCGCCGGCTTTTCCTTTGGCGGCATGATCGGCACGGTGATTGCAGCGAAGCGGCCGGGCCGGGTCGGGCAGCTGATTCTGGTGGGGGCTGCGTCGCTGGGCATCGTGCGCAGCCATGAACGCTTGCAGTCCTGGCGCAAGGCGGGTGATGCGGCCGCGCGGCGCGAAATCCATCGTCGCAACCTGCACATCCTCATGCTGCGCGGTGATACCCGCGATGACGACGCGCTGGATCTGCACATGCGCAATGTCGAGAACACCCGCTTTCGCAGTCAGCGGGTGGCGCACAGCAATCTGGTGCGCGACCTGCTCGAGTCGGTCGATGTCAGCCAGCTCGATGCGATCTATGGCGCTCTCGATGCCACCGGAAACGCCGATATGGCGCAGGTCGAGGGCGTGCTGCGGGCGCGGCAACCGGGTGTGCGATTCATCGCAATCCCCGACACCGCGCATTGGGTGCAGTACGAGGCCACCGAGGCCTTCCATCAGGCGGTGCTGAGCCTGCTCGAGTCCTGAGCCGATCAGCGCGTCAGCGCGTTGGCGAGGGCAAGAGCCCCTGCACCCGAATCAGGTCGAGCTGCGTGCCGGGGCGTCCGTCGATCGGCGCGACCACGGTCCCGACCGGCTGAACCTGCCTGAAGGCTGCCTGCAGCACGGCGGCATCGTATCGGCCTGACTGCGCCACGAAGAGATACGGGCCGTCGCGCGCTGGGGCCGGGCGTTCAGCGATGTTGTAGAGCAGGCGATAGTGGTCAGTGCGCCGCAGGTCGGGCGAGAAGGCCCAGGCCGGGAAGGCTTGGGGGCCGGCATAGGCGATCATCTCGGAAAGCACCCGACGGTCATCGGACAGCAGCTGCAGGCCCGGCTCGGCCGCCAGCGCCTTCCTGACGGCTGCGCCCACTTCAGGCCATCCGTCCAGCCGGCTCCAGGGGTTGCGCGGGTATTTCGCATCCAGACCGGTCAGCCGCATCCAGACCGGGCCATGGGCCACCGCGACCAGCACCAGCAGGTTGAGCGCCATCGCCCAGGCGAAGGCCCGCCTTCGATCGCCGGCTGCCAGCCAGCCTGAGGCGGCGATCGCCGCACCCGCCAGGGCCGGGGCCGCCCAGTTGGCATGCGCGCGCGAGTTCCAGGCCTGCATCGAAATGACGGCGAGCATCGGCCAGCAGAAGGTCCAGCCAAAGCGCACGATGTCGAGTGATCGGCCCGATGGATGCGCGCTGGACTTGAGCAGGGCTGCGCCGGCCGCGAGCGCGAAGCCTGCGCCCAACAACAGCGGCTGGGCGATCAGGAATTCAAGCCAGGCCTGCAGGCCGCCGGTGGCACTGGCGGCCGCGCGCGAGATTTCGGCGGTGTGCTGAACGGTGGCGAAGCCGTGCTTCAGGTTCCACAGCACATTGGGTGCGAAGAGCAGGGCTGCGACGACCGCGCACAGCCAGGGGCCGGGCGTGCGCAGCAGTCGACGCCGCGCGGGGGTGCTCAGCAGCCAGACCAGGGCGGAGAGCGCGAACACACCCATGGTGTATTTGGACATCAGGCCCAGGCCAGACGCGAGTCCGGTGGCCAGCCACCAGCGCAGGGCTTCGCCGGGCGGTGCCAGGGTGGCCCGGGCAAAGGTCCACAGCGCGGCACACCAGCACAGCAGCAGCAAAGAGTCGGTGGTGGCAAACGACCCGTAAAAGCTCACCAGCGGCAGGGTGGCGACAGCCAGTCCGGTCCACAGGGCGGATCGGCCGGGCAGGGCTGTGTCGCTCAAGCCGCTTGATGGGTGCCCGGCGCGCCCGGTGAGGGGCGGCTGAGCTTGGGCGACCACCCGAGCCGCGGCCGCGGCAAAGCCTGCGGCCAGGGCACAGGCGAGCGCCGCCGGCGCACGCACGCAGGCTTCCGACGGCCCGCACACGCTGCGCGCCAGCCCGATCACCCAGGCAATCATCGGCGGCTTGGAGAAATAGCCGAAGTCCGGCGCAAGTGACCAGCCCAGGTACTGAGCCTCGTCGTAGTGCAGCGGCAGATGCAGGCCGCTGACCGAGGCGAAGCGGTAGGCGGTGATCAGTGCGATGGCCAGCAGCAGGGTGGCCACACGCCGGGCGTCAGCCCAGCGCGAGAGTGTGATCGGCTTCACGCAAAACAGCGAATAGTGCTGTTTGTCACGTCACTGTAATTGACGCGTCCTAACCGGCTGCTGGGGGTTGTCATGTTTAGTGCTTTGATTATATTGGAAAAAATAAACTGGCACGGAATTGGCTTAGGTTGTGGTCAGGCCGAAATCGATTCGCAGGTCAAGCCAGTGAAGTTCGGGTCCTACCGTCCAATTCATCCTAATGGAGTCAATCATGAACTTTATTTCCAAAACATCGATCGCCCTGGCTCTCTGCGCTGCTTCAATTTCTGCACAGGCTGCAGTGGTCAGCGTCGCCAACGGTGGCTTCGAGAGCAGACTGAGCGGCAACTGGTCAATCAGTGGCAACGGCGCGT
>CAIXXI010000527.1 GCA_903923345.1 uncultured Burkholderiales bacterium
AGCGCCTGTTGCACCGCCCTGTCCATCCGTCTTGCTGCAAAAGACTCAGTACCCTGAGCAAGCGCCGTAACCGCGCTCTCGATCCCTGTTGGATCGCTGCCAACAGCCTGAGCCCGGACCTGCTTCATCAACTCGAGCACCACGGTGCGTTCGTCGGGTGTCAGCAAATCGCCATCAGCATCCAGCGCCACCTGAGTGGCCGACAACAGTCGATCGGCCTCCACCTGACGTTCACGCAAGGCACGTGCCTGCATGTCGACCTCAGCCGATCCGAATGAGTCCTGCAACATGCGAGCGATCTCGTCGTCCGACAAGCCGTAGGAGGGCTTGACCGTGATCGATGCCTCGATGCCCTGCGACTGTTCGCGGGCGGTCACCGACAGCAGGCCATCAGCATCCACCTGAAAGGTCACACGGATGCGGGCTGCGCCGGCCGCCATCGGCGGGATACCTCGCAACTCAAAGCGGGCCAGCGATCGGCAATCCGAGGCCAGCTCCCGCTCACCTTGCAACACGTGCAGCGCCATGGCGGTCTGCCCCTCCTTGAAGGTGGTGAACTCCTGCGCCTGCGCAACCGGAATGGTCGAATTGCGGGTCACGATCTTTTCGACCAACCCGCCCATGGTTTCCAGACCAAGAGACAGGGGAATCACATCAAGCAGCAGCCAGTCTCCTGAGTCGGCCGTCCGGTTACCAGCCAGCAGGTCCGCCTGAATGGCAGCCCCCAGCGCGACGACCTTGTCAGGATCCAGATCGATGAGCGCCGGCTTTCCGAACAAATCCGACACCGCCTCGTAGACCTGTGGCATCCGAGTGGCGCCGCCCACGAGAATCACACCTGAGACGTCACTGACTGACACGCCGGCATCACGCAGCGCCCGTCTGGCTGCATCGAGTGTTCGCTCAAGCAGGTCAGCCGTCATGCTGCGAAACTGGATTGCGCTCAAGGGCGTAGCCAGCGCACGCCCTGACAACATCACATCGATGGTGGTGTGCGGGTGGCTGGTGAGCGCCTCTTTGGCCAGACGTGAGGCCTTCAGAACGCGCCGCAGGTCCTCGGGAGACAACTCACCCAGGCTGTTTTCGGAGATGAAAAATTCCGCCAGGCGACGATCGAAATCATCGCCACCCAGTGCTGTGTCCCCGCCCGTCGCCATGACCTCGAAGACGCCACGCGTGAGCCTCAGGATCGAGACATCGAAGGTGCCGCCGCCCAGGTCATAGACTGCGTAGATGCCCTCAGCGCCATGGTCAAGCCCGTAGGCAATTGCAGCAGCGGTCGGCTCGTTGAGCAAGCGCAGAACATCCAGCCCCGCCAGGCGCGCCGCGTCCTTGGTTGCCTGACGCTGGGCATCATCGAAGTACGCGGGCACGGTGATCACCGCGCCCACCAGCTCGCCACCCAGAGCCGCTTCTGCGCGGCTTCGCAGGACCTTCAATATTTCCGCTGAAACCTCAACAGGGCTGCGCTCTCCGACAACGGTCCTCAAGCGAACCATGCCGGGCGCTTCCACAAACTCATACGGCGACTGATGCCGCGTCGCATCGGCCAGACCTCGGCCCATGTACCGCTTGACCGACACGATGGTGTTTCTCGGATCCTCCGACGCACACTCCCATGCGACATGACCGACCTCGATTGAGCGATCTGACAGGTAGCGCACCACAGACGGCAACAATGGCCGACCGAGTTCATCGTGCAGCACTTCGGCCACGCCCGAACGCACCGCGGCGACCAGCGAGTGTGTCGTGCCCAGATCAATGCCGACCGCGAGTCGCCTCTGATGCGGCTCGGGGGACATGCCCGGTTCGGAAATTTGAAGCAGTGCCATTTTCTATCCCTGGTTGTCGACCCTCAGGCCGTCAACCCTTCTTCGGCCGCCGCCACATCGGCGCGGAACTTGTCGATGAACATCCATCGACGCACTGCATCTGCAGCACGTTCGAAGTCTGCGTCCCGGTCGATTGCGGCTGCAAACTCCTGGAGAAGGCGGGCGCGATGATCGCACAGCATTCGACCCAGACCGGCCAGTGCTTCGCGATCGCCCTGGCTGCGAGCGTCTTCAAGGGCCTCACGCCAGGACATTTGCTCAATCAGAAAAGCAGGCGCCATCGCCGTGTGAGTCTCGGCATTGACCGCGACGCCATGCAATTCACACAGATAGGCCGCCCTGCGCCCAGGATCAAGAAGCGTCTTGTAAGCCTCATTGGCGAGCGTGGCCAACTGCATTGCAATCCTGTGCTCGGTCGCACCGGACTGAGCATGTCGGTCGGGGTGTACAGCCGCCTGCACGCGCAGGTACACCTGCTGCAGCGCCTGCTCGTCGACCTCGAACCGCTCGGGCAAGCCGAGAAATGCGAAATGACTCTTCTTTAACCGATCCATCGGCCGTGAAGGCCGCTCAGACCTTGAAAGACTCGCCGCAGCCGCATTCGCTCTTGACGTTGGGGTTATTGAACTTGAAACCCTCGTTCAAGCCTTCGCGCACGAAGTCGAGTTCGGTTCCGTCGATGTAAACAAGGCTTTTCGGATCGATCAGCACGGTCACACCATAACTCTCGAAGCTTTCATCTTCGGGCTTGATCTCGTCCGCATACTCGAGGGTGTAGGCAAGCCCCGAGCAACCGGTCGTTTTCACGCCCAGACGCAGACCCAGGCCCTTGCCGCGTCTCTCGATGTAGCGCGACACATGCCGCGCTGCCGATTCAGTCAGGCTGATAGCCACTGCGAGGCCTGCGCGCTCAGGCTGCTTTGGGCTGTTCGCCCGCAGTCAGACCGTGCTTGGTGCGGTAATCCTCGATCGCTGCCTTGATGGCATCTTCAGCCAGGATCGAGCAGTGGATCTTGACCGGCGGCAGTGCCAATTCTTCAGCGATCTGCGTGTTTCGGATCGTCATCGCTTCATCAAGGGACTTGCCCTTGACCCACTCGGTGACCAGCGACGATGAGGCGATTGCCGAACCACAGCCGTAGGTCTTGAAGCGCGCATCCTCGATGATGCCTTGCTGATTGACACGAATCTGAAGCTTCATGACGTCGCCGCAGGCAGGCGCACCGACCATGCCGGTGCCTACAGACGGATCCGCCTTGTCGAGCGCACCCACGTTGCGGGGATTCTCGTAATGGTCAATGACCTTGTCGCTGTAAGCCATGATGCCTTCCCTGATGTCTGTGTTCGATTGAGTCTCGCCGCACGCGACGAAAGCGATATTCTAAGTCTGCCAGCCGCTGTCGCCCTCTATCGCCCTGATCTCAGTGTGCCGACCACTGAACCGTGTTCAGATCGACGCCGTCCTTGACCATCTCCCAAAGTGGCGACATCTCCCGAAGGCGTCCCACCTTGTCACGCAGCAATTCGACAGCGAAGTCCACTTCCTGCTCAGTCGTGAAACGCCCCACTGAGAACCGGATGGAGCTGTGCGCGAGCTCGTCGCTGCGGCCCAGAGCGCGCAAGACATATGACGGCTCCAGACTCGCGGAGGTACAGGCCGATCCAGATGAGACGGCGAGGTCTTTGACCGCCATGATCAAGGACTCACCCTCGACATAATTGAAGCTTGCGTTCAGGTTGTGAGGGACTCGCTGCTCCATGTCGCCATTGACATAGACCTCTTCCATCGCGTTGATACCGCGGTACAGCCGGTCACGCAGCATGCGAATGCGGTCGTTTTCCGTGGCCATTTCAAGCTTGGCCAGGCGAA
>CAIXXI010000528.1 GCA_903923345.1 uncultured Burkholderiales bacterium
GACAAGCCTCTTTGGTCGGTGATTACTATCAGATCCCTATCCTCGCAAACTTTCTCTTCACCATTCCTATTCTCCCCCAGTTCAATATCTCCGCCGGTTTCGGAATCGGGGGAATGGTGAGCGCCGCCCAAACCACCTCCCTGCAAGGCGTCTCCCTTGAGGACTCGGACGGAATCGGTACCGCCCTGTCTTTTGCCTATGCCGGACAATTTGGACTGAATTTCCCATTCTCGGACGACATGCAGGCGGGTCTCTACTACAAATACACCGGCACAGGCGCTCAGGATCAGAGCGAAAGTCAGCAGCAGGAGTCGGACAATTGGCTTCATCAGGGTCTCGGTGAGTTTGAAGTGAGCAGTGAAAGACGCGCAGGGAGTGGCTGCCCGGATGGCTCAGCCGCCACCGACGGCCACCACGATTTCCAGGATGTCCCCGTCAGTCAGCAGGGTCTGCGCATGCAGTGATCGGGGCACAATCGACCCATTGCGCTCTACAGCGACCCGCTTGCCGGTCATCTCGAGCCGTTCGAGCAGATCCACGATGGTGAGCGGCTCGGTAAACGCTCGGCCCGACCCGTTGATGATCAAGTTCATCGCGCTATTGTAAGGGCCTCGTCTTGCAGGCGCATTCGCTCCCCATGACCTTGCCGCCCTCTGGGGTTAGAGGAATCGGAATGGGTCCGCAGATAGACTCCAAAATCAGACCTGACGAGACGGAGCCCCAGATGGCCGACACCCTCATTGCCTCACCCGAGCCGGATCACGGCCGCCCGATGTCAGAGGTGATTCGCGAGCGGATCCACGCAGCGGGTCGCCGATTCCACGCCAACGACAACATTGCCGAGTTCATCCAGGGCGATGACGAACTCAAAGCGCTCGAGGCCGAGGTGTCGAAGCGAATTGAAGGTGTGCTGCGCAGCCTGGTGATCGACATCGATGGTGATCACAACAGCCATGACACCTCAGAGCGCGTGGCGCGCATGTACATCGAAGAGGTGTTTCGCGGCCGCTATCGGCCGATGCCCAAGGTCACCGAGTTTCCGAACGCCGAGAAAATCAACGAACTGATGATCATCGGCCCGATCACCGTGCGCAGCGCCTGCTCGCATCATCTCGTGCCGATCATGGGCCGACTGTGGATCGGCGTGATGCCCAGCGCCAACTCGCAGCTCATCGGACTGTCCAAGTACGCACGCATTGCCGAGTGGGTGATGAGTCGTCCTCAGATTCAGGAGGAGGCGGTGATGCAGCTTGCCGATCTGCTCGAAGCGCGCCTCAATCCAGCGGGTCTGGCCCTCGTTCTATCTGCGGACCATTTCTGCATGCAGTGGCGCGGCGTCAAGGACGACGAACCGCATATGATCAACAGCGTGATGCGCGGCGCCTTCCTGAACAACGAAGGGCTGCGCCGTGAGTTTTTGCAGCTGCTGAAGCTTTGACGCACGCGGGATTAGTGATGATCCGGATTGCGCTGTCGATGGCGCTGATCGTGGCGGCGCAGGGTGCGATGGCCGCTTGTCAGCCCAGCCAAAAAACAGTTTTTCGCTGCTCTACCACCCAGGGCAAGGTCATTGAGGTCTGTGATTCGGGCAACGCGATCGAGTATTCCTTCGGCCGGCCGCAGGTCAAGCCCGAGATCGTCGTGTCCCAACCGCGCAATGCGGTGACCACTCAGCAGTGGCAGGGCATCGGCCGGTATCAGTACTACAGCGTTAATGTGCCCAACGGCAGCACGGTCTACAGCGTGTTCGATGCCTATGACAGCATCGATCAGCGCAGGGAGTCCGGTGTGTCGGTTGAGGTCGGCGGCAAGTTGGTCACCGTGAAATGCAACGGACGCGATACCGTGGCCAACATTGAAGGGATCAAGTTGCGCCCCGCGCAATGAGCGGCGGGCATTTTCCGATCGCAGGCTGATGAGTTTTTCGCCGGCGAGATAGAATTCGGGAATGCGTGAGCATTCAGCCCCGGCGGGTGTAGTTCAATGGTAGAACGGCGGCTTCCCAAGCCTCAGACACGGGTTCGATTCCCGTCACCCGCTCCAGGTCAGTTCAGATACAGTAGTTCTCTCACGTGCAACTCAACGCTGCGAGCCAGTGCGGGCAGGTTGTAGCCGCCTTCGAGCATCGAGACAATTCGGCCCTCGCACACCTCATCGGCCAGTTCGACGATCTGTCGGGTGACCCAGGCGTAATCTGAATCGGCCCAGAGCAGCTGACTCATCTCATCATCGCGGTGGGCATCGAAACCTGCCGAGATGAATATCAGCTGCGGCTTGAAAGCCCGCAGCGCCGGCAGCCAGCGCTGACTGACTGCATCGCGCATCGCCGAGCCATCGGAATACGGGGCCAGCGGCACATTGCACATGTTCGTACCCAGAGGCTGCTCGCCGCTGTATGGATACAGGCGCGCCTGGAAGGTCGAGACCATCAGCACGCGCTCATCGTTGGCGAGGATGTCCTCACTGCCATTGCCATGGTGCACATCGAAATCGATCAGCGCGACGCGCTGCAGGCCGTGCACGTCGAGCGCATGACGGATGCCAACCGCCACATTGTCGAAGAAGCAAAAGCCCATCGCTGCGCGTCGTTGCGCATGATGGCCAGGTGGACGGACATTGCAGAAGACCCGCGTATAGCCGCCTTGCACGACCAGGTCGGTTGCCGCAACCGCTGCGCCAGCCGCATGGAAGGCGGCCTCCAGGGTATGCGGATTCATCGAGGTATCAGGGTCGATCTGAACATGGCCAGTGGACGGCGCCTTGTCGATCAGCTCAGCGACATAGAGCGCATCGTGAGCCCGCATGATCTGTTCGCGGGTCGCTGCCGGCGCATCGATTGAATCCATTACATCGAGCAGACCTCTGGACAGCAGTCGGTCGGCAATCACGCTGACCCGCTGCGGGCATTCCGGATGGCCTTCGCCCATGTCATGGCGCAGGAAGCTCGGGTGAGAGATGTACGCCGCTTTCATGGCTGAAAGTGTAACGCTGCGAACCGTCATCGTTGAGTCAATGCGGTGTCACCCGGGATCGATACGGTGCGTGTTTTGCGTTGCAACATCCACGGGGGTTCGAGCTCATGTCCGCGTCCGAAACGATTCCGACCAAGACCTTGATGATGGATGCCTTAGCGCCGTGGGCTGTCTGGCAGAAGGCCTGGACTGAAGCCTCGCGTCAGGCATTTGAATACTCGCTGGATGCCGCTCAGCGCCAGATCCTGTTCTGGGACGTCCTGCGCGAGCGCGGCAATGTCTATCTGAACCACGAGATCAACGGGCAACCGCCGCTCTTGAAATTCGACTTTGAAGTGGTCGTGGACGGCAAGGACATGGAGCGTCCGACCAACTACTCGCTGCTGTACATCCCGCCGCCGCCTGGCTATCCGCAACCCGAGCCGAGCGCGCGCCCGATCGTGATCGTTGACCCCCGAGCCGGGCATGGCCCGGGGATCGGCGGCTTCAAGCCCGATTCCCAGGTGGGTGTTTCACTGCGTGCCGGTCATCCTGTCTATTTCGTTGCCTTCTCACCGGATCCCGTGCCATCGCAGACGATTGCCGATGTCGCCTGGGCGGAGGCGAGGTTCCTCGAGACGGTGTTCGCTCGACATCCGCAGGCCATCAGGAAGCCTGCGGTGATCGGCAATTGTCAGGGCGGCTGGGCGACCGCGGGTCTGGCTGCGGTGAGACCGGATCTGGTCGGTCCTCTGTTGCTCAATGGCGCACCGATGTCTTACTGGGCGGGCTCGCTCGAACAGAATCCGATGCGCTATCAGGGCGGACTCATGGGAGGCAGCTGGATTGCATCACTCACCGGTGATCTCGGTGGAGGGCAGTTCGATGGCGCGCATCTGGTTCAGAACTTCGAGAGCCTGAACCCGGCAAACACCTACTGGACCAAGTACTACAACCTGTACTCCAACGTCGATTCCGAGGCCGGGCGCTTTCTGGACTTCGAGCGCTGGTGGGGCGGTCTGTTTCGCATGACCACCGACGAGATCGAGTCGATCGTCGAGAACCTGTTCGTGGGTAATCGCTTGGTCAGCGGGACGATTCATTTTGCAAAAGAGTCGGTTGCGGTCGATCTGCGCAACATCAGCTCACCGGTGGTGGTGTTCGCCTCGTTTGGCGACAACATCACGCCACCCCAGCAGGCAGTCGCTTGGGTGGCTGATGTCTGGGGTGACGAGCAGGCCATCGTGGCGGCCGGTCGCACGATCGTCTATGTGCTGCATCGGAATATCGGCCACCTGGGCATCTTTGTCGGGGCACAGGTCGCGCGCAAGGAACATGATCAGCTCATCAACACACTCGATCAGATCGAGGTGTTGCCGCCTGGCCTGTACGAGATGGTGGTCGACGATCACAGCGACGCCGAGGTCCGCGACGAGCTCGCGCATGGCAACTGGACGGTACGCTTTGAAACCCGTCGGATCAGCGACCTGCTGGCGCTTGAAGCCGATGGCACGCGCGATGACGAGGCCCTGTTCAGCACGATTGCCAAGGCATCGGAATGGTCGGCCACGGCCTACAAGACCTTTGCGCGACCTCTGGTTCGTGCGGTGGTGCCACCGGGCTTCGGCGAGCTGACGATGGCCATGAATCGACGCCGACTCGAGCGCTCGCTCATCTCGGACGCCAATCCGCTGATCAAGCCGCTGGGTGCGCTGGCAGAGCGGGTACGCGCCGATCGCAAGCCTGTCAGTGCCGACAACCCATTTCTGAAGCTTGAGCAATCGGCATCGCAATCGATCATTCACTGGCTCGACGGCTTTCGCGATGCACGCGATGCGGCCACCGCACGGTGGGTCGAAACGGTGTACGGGCCGACCGGGCTGGGTCGTTGGCTACCGCCGGATGAGTCGACGGAGTCCAAGGCGCGCGTGCGTGCAGCTGAATTCCTGGAGCGGGCCCGCATTGACAGCGAAGTCCTGATCCACACGGGCGGATTCCCGGAAGCGCTGGTCCGTGGACTGTTTGCAGCCGTCTCCGAGACCGGGGTGCTGACCCGACGTTCGATCCGTATTGCGCAGATGGCCGGAGAGTTGGCCAACGCCCTCATCGAACAGGGGCGTGTGCCCGGTGTGCAGGGTCCGGTTGATTGGAAACGGATTCGGGAGGAGCAGGCCTGCGTGCTCGCACTGCATCCGGAACGCGCGCTTGAGGCGCTGCCCGGCATGCTGTCCGACCCGGCTCTGCGCAATCTGGCGACTGGCCTGATCGGTAAGATCCTGATGAGCGAACGGGGCGAGGGCGATGTGCGTTCCGAGTTGATGGCCCAGGTCGAAACATCGATGGGGGTGTCCTACCAGACTGCGCGCCTGTCTCTGCCTGCGGCGTTGCTCGAGGACGACGATGATGCCCTGCCGTCACTTCGCGTTTCCATCAACCTGTATCCCGACCCGGAGGTCACCGCACCGGAGACCCGCAATGAGTTCAACTGAGCATCCGGCAACACCCGGCGCCACCCTGCGTAACCGGACCTTTTCGGAGATCCGAGTGGGTGACCACGCCAGCCTGACACGCCGGCTCACCCGCACCGACATCAAGTCGTTTGCGCTGATCTCGGGCGACCTGAACCCCACGCATGTCGATGATCAGTACGCGCTCACCCACGGCGACGGCCGGCTGGTTGCGCACAACATGTGGGCGGGAGCGCTGATCTCGAGTGTCCTGGGCAACGAGCTGCCCGGGCCTGGCACGGTCTATCTGGGCCAGACACTGCGATTTCTGCGGCCGGTCAGTGCCGACGACACGATCACCGCGTCGGTCACCGTGCGTGAAAAGCGCGATGAAGACCGGCGGGTGATCTTCGGCTGCCAGTGCGTGAATCAGATGCAGGAGCTTGTCGCCGAGGGTGTGGCCGAGGTGATCGCTCCTGAGGTATCGATCGAGATGCCGCGTCCGGATGTGGGCGTGCTCTCGGTTCAGACCTACGATCGGTTCAAACCCCTGATGGACGCGGCGGTGAAGTTGCCGCCGATTCCCACCGCAGTGGCCCATCCCTGCAGCGATTCGGCGCTGAGGTCGGCCGTTGAGGCTTTCGAGCGCAATCTGATCGTGCCGATTCTGGTTGGCCCGCGCGCGCGCATCGACGAACTCGCCCGCGCAATGGGGCTCGATATCTCGGCCTTTAAGCGCGTTGATGCGCCCCACAGCCACGCATCGGCTGAAGCGGCGGTCGCATTGGTGCGCAGCGGCGAAGCCAGTTTGCTGATGAAGGGCAGCTTGCACACCGATGAATTGCTGGCTGCGGTGGTGGCGAAGGACACCGGGCTGCGCACCGCTCGCCGACTGTCTCATGCCTTTCTGATGGACGTGCCGACTTATCACAAGCTGGTGATGGTCACCGATGCGGCGATCAACATCTTTCCAACGCTCGACGACAAGCGGGACATCTGCCAGAACGCGATCGACCTCGCTCAGGCGCTGGGCATGGCCAAGCCGAAGGTGGCGATCCTTTCTGCTGTTGAAAGCATCAATGCAAAGATCCCCTCGACGACCGAGGCCGCGGCCCTGTGCAAGATGGCTGATCGCGATCAGATCACCGGTGGCCTGCTTGATGGCCCGCTTGCGATGGACAATGCCATCAGTGCCGAGGCGGCTGGTATCAAGGGGATCCGATCGCAGGTTGCCGGCGACCCGGACATCCTGCTGGTGCCTGATCTGGAGGCTGGCAATATCCTGGCCAAGCAGTTCACCTTCCTGTCGAACGCCGAATCAGCCGGTGTGGTGCTTGGAGCGCGCGTGCCGATTATTCTAACCAGCCGGGCCGACACCGTCAGGGCCCGCCTGGCTTCGTGTGCGGTGGCCGTGCTGATGGTCGCCGCCCGTGAGGCACAGCATGCGAACGTGTCGGTATGAAGGCCGGTGCACAACTCGATAGCCTGCTGATACTGAATGCGGGCTCTTCGAGCTTGAAGTTCTCGCTGTTCGATCTGGCGGCTGGATCCTTGATCGACTGCCTTCGAGGTCAGATCGATGGCCTGGGTGCCGATGTGCGATTCAAGGCGAAGTTCGCCGACGGATCACCTGCCGAGTCGGTCGACCTTGACGATGGGGCCTATCGGAATGCGGGTGATGCGCTCGGCTTTCTCTGGACCTGGCTCGACAATGCGCTGGCGACTCGTCGACTGGTTGCGGTCGGGCATCGGGTCGTGCACGGGGGTACTCAATTCAGCTTGCCGGTGAGCATTGATGACGCGGTTCTGGACGCACTGGCGGGCCTGGTGCCGTTGGCGCCTCTGCATCAGCCGCATAATCTTGCGCCGATCCGCCGCCTCATGAGCACCCACCCGCAACTGCCGCAGGTGGCCTGCTTCGACACGGCCTTCCACCGCACGCAGCCGATTGAAGCGGAGCTCTTTGCCCTGCCGCGTGCCTACTATGACGAAGGCATCCGTCGCTACGGATTTCATGGTCTGTCCTACGAGTTCATCGCACGACGCTTGAGTGAGCTTTCGCCGCGCGCAGCCAATGGCCGGACGGTTGTGGCCCATCTGGGCAGCGGTGTTTCGATGTGTGCCTTGCAGCAGGGTCGCAGCATCGCGACCACCATGGGCTTCACTGCTCTGGATGGCTGCCCGATGGGTACACGAACCGGCAACCTGGATCCTGGCGTCGTGTTGTATCTGGCTCGTGAGCGGGGTCTGTCGCTGGATGCGATCGAAGACTTGCTCTACAAGCGCTCCGGATTGCTCGGGTTGTCCGGAGTCTCGAGCGACATGCGCGAACTCGAAACCAGCACCGAGCCGGGCGCACGGCTTGCCATAGACTATTTCTTATATCGACTCGCGCGCGAAGTTGCCTCGCTCGCCTCTGCCCTTGGCGGCCTGGATGCGCTGGTCTTTACTGCCGGCATCGGTGAAAACAGCGCGATGATCCGATCGGAACTTTGCCAGCGATTGCGCTGGCTGGGGCTCGAACTCGATGCCGCGGCCAACGCATCCGGTGAGTTGTGTCTGACGCTGCCGGGAAGCGGGGTCGAGGCCTGGCGCATTCCCACCGATGAAGAGCGGATGATCGCCGAACACACGCTGGCAAGCCTGAACAGAGACTGATGTCTCCGTTCAGGCGGGGGATTCGCCTCAGGGCCTTGCGAGTCGCCACACGCCGTTGAATCCGTCGCCGGTGCGATCGCCCGGCTTGGCGTCCTTGGCCCAGTAATAGACCGGGGCGCCCTTGTAGGCCCATTGACGCGCGCCGCCATCTCGAGTGAGCACTGACCAGTTGCCGCTGGCCTTGGAATCCATTGTGGCCAGCAGGGGGGGCCAATTGGTCGCGCAGGGACCATTGCAGGCGCTCTTGCCGCTTCCGGCGACATCCTTGTCGAAGGTGTAGAGCGTCATACCGCCCGGACCGACCAGCACCCCATCAGCGGCTGTCGCCGGCGGCCGTTCGGAGCTCATCCAGTCGTTCACGGTGCTGCAGGCGCTCAAGCTTGCTGCGAGCGCGATGGAAAGCAGAATCCGTTTCATGTGGCGTCCTTTCAGTTTAGAAGCCATGAGGATAACAAGCTCGGCACGGGATCGAGTGGCTCATCGTATGAGCGATTGACCTGAGAAGCTTTCAGGATGTCCTTCTGAAAGCTTCAATCATGTCCCGTCATCCTGTTTCGGCCCGCAAGGCCACCTTCATCGATCGTCTCACTGATGCCCTGCTGGAACGCTTCGATCCGCCATCGCGGTGGACACAGCCGCAGGCCATGCTGCTGGGGCGAGAAGCGCTCGTGATTCATTCGCTGGATACGCCGACGTACCTGAGGCGGGGCATTCACATCCCAGGTCTGGGCTGACTCAAGGGCGAGGTGCGTTGAGTGAAACGGCTTGCGCACCCGCGCGCGTCCAGACCGCGAGTGAATCCAAGAGTGCGGTGGCCGCAACATTGGCCGCCTGCGATGCACCCTGGGCATCGGCCGTGACAACCGGTGCCGAGTGTTCGAAGCGCTGGCGCTGAATGAAGCGGCGATGACGCCAGTCAACCAGTTCAGCGACCACGGCCAGTCGCATCTGCCCGGGCTGGACC
The DNA here is from genome assembly GCA_903923345.1 of uncultured Burkholderiales bacterium. GTDB lineage: Bacteria > Pseudomonadota > Gammaproteobacteria > Burkholderiales > Burkholderiaceae_E > UBA4615. Next base: position 9,021 of record CAIXXI010000528.1, read on the forward strand.
GAATCATCATGGGTGAGTTCATCAATGCGCAGGGTCAGCAGCAGATCGCCCCTTACACCGGCGACGGACTGAACCACGGCTCGGTAGTCATCGGTCGAGCTCAGCCGTGCTTCGGCCAGTTCGGTGATCCGCCTGGAAGGCCGGCCGCTCCAGCTGGCGTGGTGGTAATAGCTGCGGCCGACACCGTCGCGGGTGAACACCATTCGCTCGCTGTCAAACAGCGCCGGCGCGGTGCCAGTCGAGACCATCAGCACCGCGTCGATCCGACTGGCGGATGCAGGCGGCGCCACTTGCCCACGGCGCAGGTCCTCGATGACATAAAAAGACTGGCGCTGCGAGGTGTTTTGAAGCGGGTTCGCGCACCCGGCAATGAAGGCCACCGTCAGCAGGGCAGCCATCTTCAGTCGGATGCGATTCATCGAGCTGGCCCCTCACCCGGACCGAGTTGCTGTGCACTGGGGCCAAGCAGTGCCGCCTTGGGGTCCTGCAGCCGATCCAAGGCCCGGCTGACGAGTTCAATGCTGGAGCGCAGGTCCTGCGCAGTGCTGCGCAGTTCATGGACGCTCACATCGACCGCATCTTCGGTCTTTCGAACCACCGTCACCAATTCCCGGTCGATGGTCTGCAAGGTCCCTGCCATCGATTTCTCGAGATTGCGTCCTGACTCGGTCACGGCCGACATCGACTGTTTCGCCTCACGCAGCGTGCTGCCGGCCTCGTCGCTCAAGGTGGGCAGTGTGCTCGTGAGTGCCTGCATCGCACTGGTGAAAGCCTGGCTGGCCTTTTGAAACTCAGCTGAGGTGGTCTTGATGCTGCCGGAGGCTGCATCGATTTCGACCAGGCGCTTGTTCAGGCCCTTGGTCAGTTCGCTCATCGCTGCAAGGGTCTGAGCCAGGTTGTCCTGGTTGACTCCGCCTAATGCCTGATTGATGCCATGCAGCGCCTGGTCGGTCTGTACCGCGAGGCGTCCGACCGAGTCAGCGATCTGATCGAGGTTGGAGGTGCCTTCCGGAATCACTGGATAGCGTTCTCCCTGTGGAATCGTTTGCAGTTGCGGCCCGGGCTTGCCCGGTGTGTCCAGATTGATGCGAGCAATGCCTGTCACCAGATTGCGGGCCACCACGGCGGTGGTGTTTTCGCTGACTGGCATGGTGCGCGTCACCCGCAAGGTCATGGCGACCCGGTTGATGTTTTCGCGCTCGATCGTGTAGTCCTCGACCCGCCCGACTTTTACGCCCCGCATGTTCACGTCGGCGCCGATCTGAAGGCCTTCGAGGGATTGCCGCTCGAAATAGACGGTGTAGAACTGGAAATCGCTCTTGCTGCCGCTGCTGCTGAGCCATACGAAGACCGCGATGGCGCCGACCAGCAGTGCCAGCAGCACCGAGCCGATCAGGGTGTACCGGGCTTCAGGTTCCATTCGAGGGCAACTCCGCGCGCGACGAGAAATAGGATTGTATCCATGGGTCATCGACCGCCGTGATCTCCTGCACGCTGCCATCGGCAATCACCTGGCCACGGCCGAGCACCACGATCCGGCGGGCAATCCCGAGCAGGGTGTCGAGGTCATGCGTCACGACCACAACCGTGATGCCCAGATCGCGATTCAAAAACTCGAGCAGCGCATCAAAGGCCCGCGCTGTGATCGGGTCCAGGCCTGACGTCGGCTCGTCCAGAAAGAGCACTTCAGGCTCCAGTGCGATGGCGCGAGCGATCGCTGCCCGCTTGCGCATGCCGCCCGAGAGTTGGCTGGGCATCTTCAAGGCGGCGTCCGGCGGCAGCCCGGCCAGAGACAGTCGCAGCCTCACCAGCTCTTCAACCAGAGGCTCTGGCAGGTCAAGGTGTTCACGGATCGGTGTGGCGACGTTATCGGCCACACTCAGAGAGGAAAACAGCGCCCCTTCCTGAAACATCATGCCGAAGCGCTTGCGGGTTGCAGCGAGCGCGTCATCGGATGCCTGCCAGACGTCGGTTCCCAGCAGGTTCACGCTGCCTTCAGTGGGTCGCTGCAGGCCGACGATCTCGCGCAGCAGCACCGATTTTCCGGTTCCGCTGCCGCCGATCAACGCCATGAGGTCGCCGCGACGCACTTGAAGGTCGAGGCCCTTGTGGACCGTCTGTGAACCAAATCGGGTCACGATGCCGCGCAGATCGATCACCACCTCGCGCTCGTCCGGTTGCATGTGCTTCACCACCCCAATTGTTGACAGACGATGGCGAAGATCGCATCCAGCACGATGACTGCAACGATGCCCTGCACCACGGTCGAGGTGGTGTTGACTCCAATCGAGCGGGTGTCTCGTTCGACGTCCATGCCCATCCGGCAGCCGATCACCGCGATGACCAGTGCAAAGAACGGCGCTTTGCCCAGACCGATCAGGTAGTGACGTTCAGACAGTGCGGTATGCAATCGTTCGATGAACCCATGCGGAGTGATGTCGAGCATGGTCTGGGCGATGGCCATGGCCCCGGCCAGGCCTGCCAGATCACCAATGAAGACCAGCAGCGGCAAGGTGATCATCAATGCCAGCACCCGAGGGATCACCAGCACCTGTTCGGCCGATAGCCCCAGAGTGCGAATGGCGTCGGTCTCTTCGGTCAGCTTCATCGTGCCGAGTTGTGCGGTGAAGGCTGCGCCCGAACGACCTGCAACGATGGTCGCCACGATCAGCGGCGAAAATTCCCGCGTCATGCCCAGTGCCACGCCATCGACCACAAAGATGTTCGCGCCGTACTGTTCGGCTTGCAGCCCTAGCAGGTAGGCAAACACCACGCCGATCAGAAAGGTGACGAGCGCGACCACCGGGATCGCATTGACACCGGTCTGGCCCAACTGGCTCGACAGCTCTTTCACCCGAAGCAGGCCCGGGCGGGCGAAGAGGCGAGCGAATTCGGTGACCAGTCGGCCCAGAAATCCGACATGCGCGGCGAGCATGTCGCCCAGCTCGGTTGCGCTCTCCCCGAAGCGCGCGATCGCACCGAAGGCCTTTGGCCGCGCAGGCGCAACCGTCTCTGCCAGTCGCGAGCGGACCAGCTCGATGATGCGGGCATGACGCTCATCGAAGCCGTCGAGTCGCAGCCCCGAGGGGTCGATGCCCACGGCGCGAAGGCGTGACCAGATCGTCAGCGCCGCGGCGGTGTCGATATCGGTCAGCCCATGCCCATCGATGCAGACCACGCTGCTCAGGCGAGGACCCAGCGCATCGAGGTCGCGGGCCAGCTGGGCAGCCTGCTCGAGCTTCCAGGGCCCGTCGACGACGAGCACCTCGCCTGCATCGCGGGTTTCAAGCCGGATGGAACCGAGCGTGCCGGACTGCGTCATTCGAGTTGGTTCAGGCAACGACGGCGCGTTCGATATCGGCGATCAGGGATTCCGGTGAGGTGGTTGGCGCATAGCGTTCGATGACCTGCCCCTCTCGCCCGACCAGGAACTTCGAAAAATTCCACTTGATGGCCTCGATGCCCAGCATCCCTGGCTGCTCGGACTTAAGCCATTTAAATAGGGGGTGTGCGCTATCGCCGTTGACATCGATCCGGGCGAACATGGGAAAGCTGACGCCGAAGCTGGTTTCGCAAAACTGGGCGATCTGCTCATTGCTGCCCGGCTCCTGCGAGCCGAACTGATTGCAGGGAAATCCGAGCACCACGAAGCCCTGGTCGGCAAAACGTTCCTGCAGGGCCTGCAGCCCCTTGTATTGCGGAGTCAGCCCGCATTCGCTGGCGGTGTTGACGATGAGCGCGACTTTGCCTTGATAGGTGGACAGGGGAACGGATTGGCCGGTGATCGACACGGCCTCGAAATCCCAGGCGCGGTGCGGTGTTCCAGGAACGGTTGCGGTCATCGTGCATCTCCCGAATTCAAGTGGTCGTGCATGCTAACGTAAGCGAGCGACTCTTCGAGGAGGATTACCATGCGTTTGCTCGCCGCGATGTTCAAGCACGAGACCAATACCTTTTCGCCCGTGCCGACGCCCACCGAACGATTTTTCGGTTATCGGCCCGATCGTGTCCGCGGGCAGGATGCAATCAACGCCCACCGAGGGACTGGCAGCGGGCTGGCAGGTTTCATCGCGGTCGCCGATTCGATCGGGGCGTCATTGACGGTTGCAGTCGCGGGTGATGCCAACCCGAGTGGCCCGGTCGAGAACGAGGCCTACGAGCTCATCAGTGGCGACATCCTCGATGCCGTCCGTCAGGGAGGCTGGGACGGCATCCTCCTGGATCTGCATGGCGCGATGGTCACCCGCAGTCATGAGGATGGCGAAGGCGAACTGCTGCGACGCATTCGCGAGATCGATCCGCGCACACCGATTGGTGTGACCCTCGACATGCACGCGAACATGTATGACGACCTGGTGCGTCATGCGACCGTGATCACCGGGTATCACACCTACCCTCACGTGGATGTCCGCGAAGCCGGCGAGCGCTGCGCCAACATTCTGGTGCGGGCGATTCGCGGCGAAATCAAGCCGGTGATGACCTGGGCGAATCGCCCGATGCTGCCGCATGTGATGCGTCAGGGCACCCACGCAGAGCCCAACCGGTCGTTGCAGGCTGCCTGCAAAGAGCACGAAGTCAGTGGTCGTGCATTGGCCTGTTCGGTCTTCGTCGGGTTTCCGCATGCAGATATTCGCGAGGCGGGGCTGTCCAGTGTGGTCTGTACCGATGCGAATCTGGCGCAGGCCGAATCCATTCGGGATGGCCTGCTCGAGCAGGCCTGGAATGCCCGCGAGGCTTTTGTTTATCGCAGCGAGCCGCTGGCCGAGTCCGTGGCACGGGCCAAAGTCCTGGGCGATGCGCCTGCCAATGGCCGAAGCGGCCCGATCGTGATGCTCGATCACTGCGACAACGTCGCCTCGGGCGGCACGATGGACACCACTGCGGTGCTGGCCGAAGTGCTCAGGCAAGGCCTGCAGGATGTGGTGTTCTATGCCATTCACGATCCCGAAAGCGTGGCCACGGCCATCGCCGCGGGCGTGGGTAACGAGGTGACGCTGGCGCTAGGTGGCAAGGCGGCGATGCCGTCGATTGGCGCGCCAGCCGCACCGCTCACCGTCACCGGTCGGGTGCGTCGCATCAGTGATGGGCAGTACATTCTTCGCGGCCCGATGGGCGCCGGCGGTCGTGCGCGCAACGGCGCCACGGTGGTCATCGAATCCGGCGGCGTGCAGATCGTCGTGATGTCCCTGTACCAGGAGCCCTTTGACCTGGAGTGTTTCCACTCGGTGGGCATTGACCCAATGCGCACCCGGTTTGTCGTGATCAAGAGTCGCGTGCACTGGCGTGCCGGGCTGGGGGACCTCGCCCGGGAGGTCGTGGAGTGCGCAGGTGTCGGCGTCACCACTTCCGACTATTCGCTATTGAAATTCGAGCAGGTTCGCCGTCCGGTGTTCCCGCTTGATGCCATCTGATCAGCGAGGCGAAGATGCAGGCAGGCGCACATGAATTTCTCGCCCAGGACCGTGTCATCTGGGGCAAGCCCGCCGCGCAGGCGGTGGTTGAAGAGGCGCAGCGGCGCGGCGCACAGCGCGTGTTCGTCGTCACCTCGAAGACGCTGAATCGCAGCACTGACGCGATCTCAGCCATCTCGGCTGCACTGGGTGCGCGCCATGTCGGCACCTTTGATGAATGCGTCGAGCACACCCCCCGTCCCAGCGTGATTGCAGCCGCTGATGCGGCGCGTGCGGTGTCGCCGGATCTGGTGGTGACCGTGGGCGGTGGCACGGCCATCGATACCGTCAAGGTGATGCTGATTGCACTGGCTCACGATGTGCGCACGGTGCAGGGCCTGGACGACTGGCGCATGAAGGTCAATCCGGATGGCTCGAGACATGTGCCGCTCGTGGGCGCACTGCCGTGCCGACAGATCGTGGTGAGCACCACACTGGGCGCCGCTGAATTCTCCGATCTGGGCGGCTGCACCGACCCAGAGCGTCGAGTCAAGGATGCTTACACCGGCCGGTTCATTGGCGCAGCCAGCGTGATCCTCGACCCGGCGATCACCGTGCACACCCCCGATTGGTTGTGGTTGTCCACGGCGGTGCGCGGCATCGATCATGCAGTGGAGGGGCTGTGCTCAACCGTGCCGTCACCGCTCATCGACGCCACCTCGCTGCAGGCCTTACATCTGTTTGGCAGCGCGCTGCCTGCGCTCAGATCCAACCCGGCAGACATGGCCGCCCGGCTGAAATGCCTGCAGGCCGCCTGGATGGCGGGTTTCGGGATCATGCGGGTGCCCTATGGCGCCAGTCACGGGATCGGCCACAGCCTGGGTGCCGTCACCGGCATCAGTCATGGCTACACCTCCTGCATCATGCTGCCGCATGTGATGCGCTTTAACCGCGAGCGCACCGAGGCGCAGCAGGCGCGCATCGCCCATGCATTGGGTGCAGTCGATGGTGATGCAGCCGGTGCAGTGGCCGGGCTGATTGAGTCGCTGGGGATGCCCACACGCCTGCGGGATCAGAACGTGGCGCGCGAAGACTTCGAAGCCATCGCGCGCGGTGCCATGGAAAACATGTGGGTCAAGACCAACCCGCGCCCGATTGAATCGGTGGCGCAGGTGACGGCGTTGCTCGAGGCGGCTTATTGAGGGTGGGGTGGTCTGAGCGGGGCCGTGTGAGCGGGTGCATCGTCGAGTTCGTAACTTGTACTGCGCCCGCCGGCGCCAGATTTGCGCAACACCCCACGGTTCAGTAGATCGGTGATGTCGCGCAGGGCCGTGTCTGGCGAGCAATGTGCATGGTCGACTGCGCGATGCAGGGTGGCGATGAACCACAGCAGCCATTCGGTGACGTCAAGGGACGCCTTCTGGGTGCGCTCAAGGATGTCGTAATAGGCCTTGCGCTCACGCTGAATCTGCGCCGACAGGCTGTAGAAGCGCTGGCGCCCCAGGGGGCCTGAAACAAGCTGCATCGGTCCCGTGGCGTCGTCACGCCAGCGGCCAACATTGATTCGCGACAAGCCGGAGTACCCGGTCGGGGCTGGGCGAGGGCGGCCAGCTCAAAGCGCCACAAGGGCCAGTCACTCGCTTGCCAGATACAGGTGTAATCGCCGTGATTCATGCGGAGATTACGCGGTGATTGACCGCAAAGCGATCACCCGCTTGAGAACACTCAGTTGACCGCCCGCTGAGTCTCGCCCCAATACCTCGCCCGCAGCGCTTTCTTGTCTGGCTTGCCCAGTCCGGTGACGGGCAGTGAATCGATGAAGTCGACCGATTTGGGCGCATGCACCACGCCCTTGGCTTCCCGCACCAGGGCAATCAGCGCTTCGGCGTTGGGCTGGGCGCCCTCGCGTAGCACGACAACCGCCTTGACTGCCTCGCCCCACTTGCCGTCTGGCACGCCAATCACGGCTGCTGCGGCCACATCCGGATGTCGGGTCAGCACATCTTCGATTTCACGCGGAAAGACGTTGAAGCCGCCGGTGATGATCATGTCCTTGCTGCGATCCACGATGTACAGAAAGCCATCGGCATCGCGTCGCGCCAGATCACCGGTGTGCAGCCAGCCATGGCGGAAGGCTTTCTCGGATTCCTCGGGTTTGTTCCAGTAGCCGGTCATCACCAGTGGGCCACGGCAGCAGATTTCGCCGACCTCACCGACGGGCACTTCCTGGCCTTCTTCATTGAGCAGCTTGACCTGCACATTGGCGCTGGGCATGCCGCATGACGCCAGACGCTGCGGATGATTCACCGGGTCGTGTTCGTGACGGCGCAGGGTCGAGACGCAATTGGGTGCTTCCGACTGTCCGTAAAGCTGCATGAAGACCGGACCAAAGCGGCGCATGCCTTCAACGAGCCGCGCAGGTGACATTGGCGAGGCCCCGTAGATGATCGTCTGCAGGCTTGAAACGTCCGCAGTGTCCAGCCCGGGATGATCGAGCAGAACGTAGATCATCGTCGGCACGAGGAAGGTGCAGGTGATGCGATGGCGCTCGACGATGTCGAAGAACCGTTGTGCATCGAAGCCCTTGCTCATGACAAACAGGCCAGATCGCCACATGACCGCGACGATCATAGCGCCAGCCGCATGCGTGATCGGGGTCATCGCCAGGAAGCGGGTCTCGCTTGGCCAGTCCCACTCGGTGAGCTCGGTCATCACCATGTTGACCTGAACTCGATGCGTGTGCATCACGCCCTTGGGCTTGCCGGTGGTGCCGCCGGTATAGATCAGGGTGCAGACATCATCGCAATGGGCGACGGACTCGAGTGCGGTGGGCGCGAAAGACTGGCTGAGTGCGAGGATGTCTTCGCCTTGGGTGCCCGGTCCGAGTCCGAAGAGGCGCGCGAGGCCAGGCAGCCGCGCTTTCAGCGCTGACGCGCGATCGGCGAAGGCGATCGGGTCGACAAACAGGGTGGTCACGCCCGAATCCTCGATCAGGTAGGCGTGGTCGTCCTCTGAGGCCATCGGATGCAACCAGGTCGAGCGCAGGCCCATGAGATAGCCGGCGGCCACCACCAGAAAGGCCTCGGGACGGTTCGATGACAGGGCTGCGATCGCATCGCCACGCTTGAGGCCCCTGGCCGTCAGCGCCTGGACCATTCTGCTCAGCCCGGCGCCGAATTCACGGTAGGTGATGACCTGTTCGTCGAGCGCGAAGGCCGGGCGATCACCGCCGCGTGCAATCGCGCGGATGATGAGATCGCCCATGGTGCAGCCTTCAAAAAGGCCGGCCGGTGTCTGGATGCCATGCATGCGATGCGCCCCTTACAGCAGTTCGGAAATCTCGATCAGGTTGAGGTCCGGGTCGCGCATGTAGACCGAGCGAATCGGGCCGGTGGCGCCGGTGCGCGGCACCGGGCCTTCCAGGATCGGCCAGTTGGCGGCATTCAGTCTGGCGATCACCTGATCAAGCGGAATCGAGGCGATGAAGCACAGATCGAGCGCACCCGGAACCGGCAGGTGGGCACGGGGCGTGAATTCGCGGCCGCGGTTGTGCAGGTTGATCTTCTGGTGGCCGAATTTCAGCGCCTTGCGCGGGTTGTCGGCGGGGCCGAAGGACTCGAGGGTCATGCCGAGGACTCGCGTGTAGAAGTCGATGCAGGCGGCTTCGTCGACAGTGGTCAGGACGATGTGGTCGAGGTGATCGATCATGTCGGGTGATCTCAAGGTGATTGAATGGATGATCCGTCTCGGATGAGGGGCTTTCTCGGGACGTTACACTGGGCGGTTGTCCTGAACCATTTTCGTGTTCATTTCCTTCGCCCCGACCTGATTCTCGATGCTGCTCGAGCTGTTTAGAAAACGCTTCGCACGCACGCCGATCGGCCTGGACCGAGACACGGCCGCGCGCGGTGAGACCGTGTTTGCGGCGGGTAAGGTGCTGTCGGTCAATGAACCTTCGCCCGGCCAGTTGCAGGGCGATGTCGAGGGCAGCCAGGGGCAGGTCTACCAGACGCGGGTCACGCTGGCACCCCATGGCGCGGTGATCCGCGTGGCAGGAGAGTGCACGTGCCCTGTCGGACACAATTGCAAGCACGGCGCTGCCATGGTGCTGGCCTGGTTGCGCGACCAGGACGAGGCGCAGGCTGTGCCTGTGCGCGATAACCCGGTTGCGACTGATGCGCCGAGCCGCGACGCTGCGGAGGCGGCGGGTGCTTCGGCGCCGATTCCCGGCTATGAGCGCTTGCAGGTGCTGCATTGGGTCCGTGGACTGCGGACCTTGAGATTGCATCAACCCGCCAGTCAGCCCCGATCCCGATTGATCTACGTGCTTCGCAATGCGCAACGGCGCCCCTCGGTGCATGTCTTTCGCATCCGCCGTGGTGAAGATGGTCGCGAACTCAGCCCTGAACCCTACCGGGGTCTGTCGACGCAGGTGAACGATCCGCCGGCCGATTGGCAGGAAATCGATGTGATGGCGGCGGCCATGCTGCAGCGCTTCACGCCCATACCAGGCGGTGTGCTGCTCGACGGCTTGCGCGGTCAGGATGTGTTGATGCAATTGGCGCGCGCCGGACGGCTGTTTCTGGACGAGCCGCCTGCCTCGGACGATGCGGCGGCGCTGAAGGCGGGCGAGCCTCGACGCTCGCATCTGGACTGGCAGTCGATCAGCGAATGCGATTCAGTGAAGGACAGTCTTGTCGAATCAACCCGGTCAGTGGATTTGGCGGGTTCTGATGCGATGCGCCTGGTGTTGCAGATCGAAGGGGGTGGCGAGCCGCTGTACACCGCCCATCCCTGCTGGCTCGATCGCCGTGCTGGCCTGATCGGCCCGATTGCCGATCCGCCCCCGGGTGAGTTGATCGCCTGGCTGCGCAGCGCACCGGCGGTGCCTGCGGATTCGGCCGAGGATGTCGCGCTGGCCCTGCATGCGCAACTGCTGGCCCGGCCGGATCTCAAGGCGGTGGTGCCACGGCTGTCGTCGCATCCGGTGCGCGAAGAACCCGGTGTGCCGCGTCCGGTCATCGGTTTGTTCGCGATGGCCTCCGCACCTGCGCCGCGCGGGGTCAAACCGTCGAGCCAGCCGCGCGACCGGCTCGCCGTGTCATTCGCGGTCGAGTACGGTGGGCGACGCATGGAGCCCTTGCGTTCGGCGAGCCTGGGTATCCGGGACGACCAGGGGCCGGTGCTGATCCTGTGCGATCCAGTGGCTGAGCGGGCTGCACTCGAGCGTTTGAATCGGGAATTGCAGCCACTGGCTGCGGACGAGCCGGCCCTGCGGCTGACGCCGGATCTGGGCGCCGATGCGCTTCCGGCCCGAACCCGATCGAGCAGTGGCTGGCTGACGGTCTGCATGCTGCCGGTTTCGAGCATTGCGGCTGCACGGATCAAGTTCGACGTGCTGGAGCGGCTCAGAGCCGATGGTTGGGCAGTGGTCGATGAGTCCGCAGTGTCCTTGCGCATCGTGCAGGCGGATTCGGTCGAAGTCGACCTGATGCCCGCGGGCGCTGCATCGGCGCAGGCAGATGCGCCCAACGGCGGCTGGTTCGAGTTGCAGTCGGGTATCCAGGTTGCCGGCAGTCGCATCGATCTGGCGCCGGTGCTGGCTGAGGTGATCGCTCGGGGTGGGTTTGACGCCTGGCGTCAGGCGCGTTGTCCGGACGGCCTGCTCTGGCTGCGCATTTCGCAAGATGAGGTGCTGCGGATCGAAGCTGAGCGAATCGAGCCGCTGGCCCGAGTGGTGACCGACTGGTCTGAGGCGATGCCGGTCTCGGACGGCGAGGCGCCCCGCTTGAGGATCGATGCGGTTGCAGCCGCCCAGATCGCCGCCCGAACGCCCGGCCTTGCCGTGCCGCCCTCGCTGGATCTGTTGCGCACCGCCAGCGAGTCCTTCGAAGCCCTGCCCGAGATCCGCGTGCCTGCTTCGTTTCGGGCCACCTTGCGGCCGTATCAGCAGCAGGGCCTGGCCTGGCTGCAGTTCATCGCCAGCACCGGAACCGGTGGGGTGCTGGCCGACGACATGGGCCTGGGCAAGACGGTGCAGGTGCTGGCCCACCTGGAGTGCGAACGGGCGGCAGGCCGAATGAAGCGCCCGGTGCTGGTGGTTGCGCCCACGTCGCTGGTCTTCAACTGGCAGGATGAAGCCGCCCGACACGCACCGACCCTGCGCGTGCTGGCCCTGCATGGCGTCGCGCGCTCTCAGCGCTTTGATGAGATCGACGCACACGACATCGTGCTCACCAGCTATGCCTTGCTGCCGCGTGACCTCGATGCGCTCGGCTCGCGGCGCTGGCATGCAGTGATCGCCGATGAAGCACACCTGGTCAAAAATTCGCGCACCCGGGCGGCGGCGGCCATCCGTTCGCTGGAGGCGGGGCATCGGATCGCCCTGACTGGCACGCCGCTGGAAAATCACCTCGGCGAGTTGTGGTCCGTGATGCAGTTTGTGGTGCCCGGCCTGCTGGGCCGCGAAGAGGCGTTCCGGGACCGGTTTCGCACACCGATCGAGCGGCGTGCAGGCAGCCCCGAAGCGCTCGAGCGCCTGAACTCGCTGAGTCGCAGGATTCGACCGTTCCTATTGCGCCGGACCAAGGCGGCGGTGCTGACTGAACTGCCGCCGCGCACCGACATCGTTCATCGGGTCGAACTCGGTCGTGAACAGCGCGACCTGTATGAGTCGGTACGGGTGGCCATGGATGAGCGGGTGAGGCTGGCACTGGCCGATGCCGGGATCGAGCGCAGCCGCATCGTGGTACTGGATGCATTGCTCAAGCTGCGCCAGGCGTGTTGCGATCCGGGGTTGTTGTCGATGCCGGCTGCGCGCAAGGTCACTGAGTCGGCGAAGCTCGAGGCCCTCAATGGTCTGCTCGAGCAATTGGTCGACGAGGGACGGCGGGTTCTCGTGTTTTCGCAGTTCACCTCGATGCTCGATCTCATCGAGCAGGCACTCGATGCCCATCCGACCCTCTCAAGCGTCCTGCGTTCGCGCCTGGATGGCGACACGGTCGATCGGCGCGAGGTGGTGAGGGCATTTCAGGAGGGCGATGCACAGGTCTTTCTGCTGTCCCTCAAGGCAGGCGGCGTGGGCCTGAACCTGACTGCGGCCGACACCGTGATTCACTACGACCCGTGGTGGAATCCGGCGGTTGAATCGCAAGCCACCGACCGGGCGCATCGCATCGGCCAGCAGCGCGCGGTCTTCGTCTACAAGCTGATTGCCGCCGGCACCATCGAGGAGCGCATTCTCGAGCTGCAGTCGCGCAAGGGCGCCCTGTCGAATGCCGTGCTGGAGGGGGCTCTCGATGGCCAGGGACTGTCGAAAGACGACTTGCTGGACTTGTTCCTGAGTGGTGGCTGAGGGTTTTGTCACGCAATCCGCAGGCAGTTCTTGATATGTTTCGGGTCTTGGCCGGTTGTTTCCCGGCAATCCAGAAAAGGAATTTCCTGATGAATGCAATGCTCCGCGGTCGGTTTGTGCGCGCTGCGATGGTGGCCTCGGTGATGGCTTTGACGGCCTGTGGCAGTGGCGGTGGCGGGTCGTCAGGTGGTGGTACGGGCGGCGGAACCGGCGGTGGTACGGGTGGCGGTACAACGATCACCACCGCCGAAGGGTTCTGGGCTGGACCCACGACTCTTGGGGCGACTGTTTCGGGTGCGACCGTGCTGTTGACCCAGGCCGGCGTCATCCTGGAAACCGGCGAATACTGGTTTCTGCTGGACGTCCAGGGTCAGGTGGTTTCGCTGGTGCAGGGCAGCGGAACGATGGGTGCAAGCACCTTCACCGGTACGTCTGGCGTTCTGACACCTGTCCCCGGGACGGGCAACTTTCTCGCCGGATCCATGAATGCCACCAGCTATGTGGCCAGGACGTCTTTCAATGGCGGGTTCAAGGCGACTGGAAGCAGTGCCGACACGTACACCTACCAGATGGCTTACGACAACAGCTACATTGATGCGGCCCCGTTCGCGCTGGGTGGCAGCAACTGGACCGGCTCGGTTCCGCTGTTTGCAAACAGCAAACCGCTGCCGATCACACTGAATGCGGCTGGCGCCATCAGCGGCACGGATGCCGATGGCTGCTCGGTGAGCGGCACCCTGACCCAGCGCAGGTCCACCAACGCCCGGATCTACACCGCCAACATCACCTATGGCGGATCGGCGCCGTGTTTGCTGACGCCCACTGCATTCACCGGTATCGCCGAGCTGACCTCCAACTCGACCACCGATGCCTACCCGCTGAATCAGCGGGTTCTGATCAAGACACTGGATTCGTCGCGCACGCTTCCGTTGGTGATCCTGGTCGATCGCTGATACACAGACCGGGGTCATCCCCGGCCTTTTCGCCTTGTTCGGTCAACGCGCGCCGTAGAGCCCGACACCGACCCCGTTGCCGATCGCCGAGACCAGGAGTTGCTGCCGAAATGCAAAACTGGTCTCGAAGAGGGCCACGCCAGCCAGGCTGTTGCTGTTGGACAGGCAGCGGTTGACATCGATGATCGAGACCCGGTAGACGTTGTTCAGGCCCGCGCCGCTGAGGTTGCCGGTGAACACACAGCTGCTCTGGGTGGTGGCACTGAAGGCACCGCCAGTACCGATGTCGACATTGACCAGCTGGTTATCCAGTGCCCGCAATGTCCAGAGTCCCTGTACGCCAGAGCTGGTCGATGGGTTGTACGGCCGGCCATCGAAGGAGTAGACGGCATTCTGCGAGCTTGTTGCAGTGCCAAAGACCAGGCCGTCGCTCTGATACAGCGCTCGAACGTTGAGATCGCCGGTATAAGACACGCCATAACTCGTTCCGCGCGTGTAATCGACGCCGGAATAGGGGCGAATGTCCTGCCCGTAGATCGAGCCATTCAGGGTGAAGTTGCTGGCAGAGCCCTCGGACCCGTAAATGACCCAGTATTCGAAATTGGGCAGGACGATCAGGCGTTGCGCATTGCCAAGGCCGGTCATGCTTCCGCTGTAAACCCCGACTGCCGGATAGGCGTACACCGTGGGAGTGTCGCTGCCGCCACCGCAGCCTGCCAGCACTGCGCTCAAGCCTGCTGCCCCCAGAATCCCTCTGATATGCATCTTCATGTCTCCTGCGAAAGGTTTGGTTGCGACGCCGCATTCGCACTGCACCACAGTGACCGCCAGTGTAGCGGCCCATGGTCAGCCTGACCGCAATCCCGAATCGCGCGACAATCCGGTTTTCGATTGTTGGAGTCCTTCCATGCGCCGTCGCTTTCTGCTCAATGCCCTGTTCACCTCAGTGACCGCCTCCCTGGCCGTGCTGGTGAGTCCGACCCTGGTGCAGGCCCAGTCCTTCCCCAACAAGACGGTGCGCATCGTTGTCCCCCAGACCCCGGGTGGCGCATCCGACACGCTGGCTCGCATCATGGCGACCAAGCTGGCTGCGCGCTGGGGGCAGCCGGTGGTGGTGGAGAACAAGGCGGGCGCCGGCGGCAACATCGGCATGGAAGAAGTGGCCCGCGCTCCGGCCGATGGCTATACCCTGCTGATGAGCTATGTCGGCACGCACGCGATCAATGGAGCCCTCTATGCCAAGCTCCCTTTTGATCCGGAGAAAGATTTTGCTCCGGTCGCCACGCTGGCGGTTCTGCCCTATGTGGTGCTGGTCAATGCCAACTCGCCGGTCAAGACCCTGGGCGACCTGGTTGAGCTCTCCCGCCGTCAGGGCGTGAACTTCGGTTCGGCTGGAAACGGCTCGGTCAATCACCTGCTGGGCGAGATGTTCAATGCCACCGCCAATGTGAAGTTCCAGCACATTCCTTATCGAGGTGCCGCGCCGGCCATGACCGACCTGCTGGGCGGACAGATCCAGACGGTCTTCACCAGCCTGCCTTCGGCGGCCGGCTTCATTCGTGATGGCCGCCTGCGACCCCTCGCCGTGACCAGCGTCAAGCGCTCCGTGGGCTTTCCTGACATTCCCACGGTCGCGGAATCGGGCTATCCGGGATTTGATGTCGCGCCCTGGTTCGGCTTTTTCGCAACCGGTGGCACACCGGCAGCCGTGATCCGTCAGATGAACGCCGACATCAACGAAGCGCTCAGATCGCCGGATGTGATCGAGAAATTCAGCGCCGCCGGCGCGGAGGTTTATGCCACCACGCCAGCGCAATTTGGTGCCATCCTGAAGGACGACATCGCCAAGTGGTCCAAGGTGGTGAAGGCCTCGGGCGCCAAGCTCGACTGAGCCACTTTCACAGGAGACAGCAGATGGATCGAATCGACCAACGCCGACAGGCCGTCGCCAGTGCCGTGTCTGACATTCGCGCGATCGAGGCCCGCGAAGGCGTGACCCGCGTGGGGCTGGCTCGAATACGCGAGCGCCTGATCGAACTCGCCGCCCGATCCGATCTGTTCGGACCTGAAGACTTCCCGGCGCCGGTTGCCGGGAGCGGACTGCGTTCGGCGCTGTATCGCATCTCCGAAGATGAGGATCATCGGTTCGCGCTGTATGCCAATGCCTCCCTGGGCGGATACGGCACGCCGGCCCATGACCACACCACCTGGGCGGTGATTGTTGGCGTGACCGGCGAGGAACTGAATCGCTTCTATGACCCCACGCCGGAAGGCGGCGTGCAGCAGCGCGGCGAATTCGTGGTTCGAGCCGGAACCGGCGTGTCATTCATGCCGCAGGACCTGCACTCGATCCACATCGATGCGCCGCTGCTCAACTTCCACATGTATGGCCTGGGCCTCGAGCAGCTGGACAAACGACGCTTCTACAAAGCGCAGGACAACACCTGGTCGGTGTTTCCTGCGCATTCAGACATTCGGGAAGCGCGCTGATCAATAGATTTTTCCGTAGCGCTGCTTTTCGGCGTCGTTGAGCTTCGGACGTCCGAGCCGGCACAGTTCGGTAAATAGCGCGTCGGCTGCGCTCGGTCCGCCCCGCACGGCCCGCTGCTTGTCGCGACCCTTTATGGCAAGTTGCGCTTCACCGTCAACGCACTCTCGCCATAAGGCGGTGACCAGGGTGCGCGGCCGCGGATCATCGGGGGTGGTGGCGAGGCCCTGAACTTCGAAGCTGCTGCCCCAGGGCTGAACCGTGACATTGGCCGCGTCGAGCAGCAGATTGCTGGTCGATGCGGGCGGTGGCGGGGTGGTGCAGGCCGCGCAGGCAATGCAGGCAGCGAGCAGCGAGAGGCGGGGCATGTCGACTCCGGATTCGTGTGAGGTGGGTGGGATGCTAGCAAGTGGCCTTCGGAAGACGCGGCCGATCTGTGAATGCGTGCAGCCGGCAACCGTTATCATGCGTCGCCCGCCGGCTGATCGCACGGCAATTGGCTCAGAAGAGGAGACGACCATGAAGACTGGATTCGCTGCGTTTTTCAGGCTGCTCTGTGTGCTGGCGATGCTCGTTGTCGCGCGACCGCTGTCGGCCCAGACACCTGCTGCCCCGAACGCATCGGATTATCCCTCGCGTCCGGTGACGATCGTGGTTGGTTTTCCGCCGGGTACCGCGACCGACACAGTGGGCCGAGTGCTTGCCGAACGGCTGGCGGCGCGCATGGGCAAGCCCTTTCTGGTTGAGAACCGTGCCGGGCAGGGTGGCAGCATTGGCGCGGCAGCCGCAGCCAAGGCGCCAGCCGATGGCTACACCCTGCTGATCAGCGCAACCGCGCCGCTGGCCACCAATCTCTTCGTCTACCCCAAGCTGTCCTACGACCCGCTTCGGGATTTCGCACCGATCGGATTGCACTCCTGGCTGCCCTTCGCGTTGGTCGTCAATTCGAATTCGAAGATCAACAGCTTCGAAGAATTCCAGTCCCGGGTGAAGGCTGACCCGGGCAAGTACACCTTCGCCACAATTGGTAATGGCACGACCAGCCATCTGGTGATGGCGATGCTGATGCAGCGCGCCGGCATGAACCTCACCCATGTGGCCTACAAGGGCAGTGCTCAGGCTCAGACTGATCTGATTGGCGGACAGGTTGATGCCACCTTCGACACCATGGTCTCGGTCATGCCGCATGTGAAGTCCGGCAAGCTCACCGCGCTCGCCGTCAGCACGAAGAGCCGCTCGAAATACGCACCGGACATCCCCACCCTGCATGAACTCGGGGTGGCGGGATTTGATGCCGGCGCGTGGCTGGGCATGCTTGCACCCGCTGGGACGCCGCGCCCGATCATCGACAAGCTCAATCGCGAACTCAATGCCGTGCTCGATGAGCCGCAGACCCAGGCGAAGCTGCTTTCGCTCGGCTCGGAGGTGCTCAAGAGCTCGCCCGAGGCGTTTGCAGCGCATATCAAGGCCGAGCAGGACAAATGGGGCAAGCTGGTTCGCGAGACCGGGGTCAAAGCCGACTGATGGCCCTGTCTGAAACAGACCGCTCGAATTCATGACGACCTCTGCTCACGCTCTTGTCTCGGTTCTGGCCGCAAACGGCATCGATCGCATCTTTCAGGTTCCCGGCGAGAGCTTCATCGGCATTCTGGATGCGATCAGGGACTGCCCAACGATCGATCTGGTGACCTGCCGCCATGAAGCCGGTGCCGGATTCATGGCGTGTGCAGATGGGCGTCTCACGCGGCGCCCGGGGGTTGTGCTGGTCAGCCGGGGGCCTGGCGCATCGAATGCCTCGATTGCGGTGCACACTGCGCAGCAGGACGCGATCCCCCTGATCATGATCGTGGGGCAGGTGCCCAAAAAGGACCTGCGTCGCGAGGCCTTTCAGGAAATCGATTATCACAAGTCCTTCGGCTCGATCGCCAAATGGGTGTTTGAGGCCACTGATCCCTCGCAACTCGGCGAGATGGCCTTCAAGGCGATTCGAATGGCCACCAGCGGCACGCCCGGCCCGGTCGTGCTGGTGGTGCCCGAGGATGTGCAGCAGCAGACCGTGGCACAGCCCGAATTCATTGTCCGGCCCAATGCGCCTACTACGGCCGCAGCCGACACGCTGGATGAATTGCGCGTGCTCATTGCGCAGGCTGAGCGCCCTTTGATCATTGCCGGTGGCGCATTTGATCGGCCCGCAGGTCGCGAGGCGCTGCAGGCTTTTGCACGGGCCTGGCATCTCCCGGTGGCGGTCTCCTTCAGGCGCCACGACGTTTTTTCGAATCGCGATCCGCTGTTTGTCGGCGATCTGGGCCTGTCCAATCCGGCGAACCAGATCGAGGCCTTTCGCCAGAGCGACCTGATCCTCGCCTTGGGCACGCGGCTCGACGACATCACCAGCCAGGGCTACACCTTCCCCGATCTGCCGAAACCGACACAGGCGCTGGTGCATTGCTATCCCGATCCGCACATCGTGGGCCTGCACTTTGCGCCTCATATCGGGCTGGTGTGCGATCCGGTGCGCCTGGTGGTTGATCTGATGCCGCACGATGCAGTGGCTGTGTCGACCAATCGGCGCGACTGGGCCGCCCGGCTGCGCGACATTCACGAGGGCATTGCGCGCTGGCCCGAGCGCGACCCTCAGGACGGGGTCGATTTCGCGCGTGTGGTTCAGTCATTGTCCCGGCAGGCGCCTGCTGAGACCCTGGTGTGTCTGGATGCCGGCACCTTCGCCGCGCCAGTCTATCGGCATTTCCCCTTCAGTTTTCCGCAACGGCTGATGGCGCCCCTGTCGGGCGCGATGGGCTATGGCACGCCCGCCGCAATCGCCGCGCAGCTGCGTTGCCCGCAGGCCCGGGTGGTCTGCATGGTGGGCGATGGCGGTTTCATGATGACCGGCAACGAAATGATTTCGGCCGTCGAGCGCCGCCTGCCGATCCTGTTCATCGTCTCGAACAATGCCTCCTATGCCTCGATCCGGATCCACCAGGAACGCAGCTATCCAGGGCGCGTGTCAGGCACGGGCCTGTTCAACCCCGACTTTGAAGCGATTGGCACGGCCTTCGGCATGAAGTCCCTGCGGATCGATCGTGTTGATCAGATCGATGCCGCAATCGCGCAGGGGCTGGCCGCTGACGAGCCAATCTTCATCGAAGTGCGCAGCAGCCTCCAGGTCAGCCTGCCTTCCCAATCCGCCTCCACACGTTCATGACCACACAGGAAATCGCATGACACAGGACACTGAAAAGCCGCCTTCCTGGCAGGAAGACATCTACCTCGCCCTCACGGCGGCGGGTGTGAAGCAGGTCGCCTACGTGCCGGATGCCGGACATGCGCATGTCATCCGCCGCGTTCATGCCGATCCGGACATGCGTGCGATCGTGCTGACCACCGAAGAAGAGGGCGTGGCCACCTGTTGTGGCGCATGGCTGGGCGGGGAGCGTTCGGTGCT
Source organism: uncultured Burkholderiales bacterium (assembly GCA_903923345.1). Classification (GTDB taxonomy): domain Bacteria; phylum Pseudomonadota; class Gammaproteobacteria; order Burkholderiales; family Burkholderiaceae_E; genus UBA4615. Next base: position 28,651 of record CAIXXI010000528.1, read on the forward strand.
GCTGATGCAAAGCAGCGGCGTGGGCAACTGCATCAACATGCTGTCGCTGATTCAGAACTGCCGCTTTCCGTTTCTGACGCTGGTGACCATGCGCGGTGAATGGGCTGAGTTCAATCCCTGGCAGGTGCCGATGTCCAAAGCCACGCAGGGCAGCCTTGAACTGATGGGCGTGACCGTCATGCGGGCAAGCCAGGCCGAGACCGCCGGGGAGACCGTCAGGGCGGCGCTCGATTCGACCTTCGTTTCGGGCGAGCCGATGGCGGTGCTGTTGTCGCAAAGCCTGATCGGGCGCAAACAATGGGTGAAGAACTGATGAGCACATCCAATTCAGGCGCGAGCATCCGTCGTCGCGAGTTTGTGGCCCGACTGCTGTCGGCCTGTCCGCAATCGCTGGTCATTGCCGGTCTGGGCTCTTCGGCCTATGACCTTTTTTCAGCCGGCGACCGTCCCGAAAATTTCTACCTCTGGGGTGCGATGGGCGGCGCCGCCGTCATGGGTCTGGGTCTGGCCATCGCGCAGCCCACCCGCAGCGTGCTGGTGATCACTGGCGATGGAGAGCAACTCATGGGGCTGGGCGCATTGGCCACCGTGGGCTCTCAGCAGCCTGCCAACCTGAGCATTGTGGTGCTCGACAATGGGCACTTCGGCGAAACCGGCATGCAGGCCAGCCACACCAGCCTGGGCACTCAGCTGGCCGAAGTGGCCCGCTCCTGTGGGATCGCCGATGCCTCGCGCATCCATGCGCTGGATGAAGTCGATGCCCTGGCAACCCGGGTCAATGCACGCGCTGGCTGCCTGTTCGCCCAGGTGCATGTGCTGGACGAGGAACTGCCCCGCGCCTTGCCGCTGCGCGACGGCGTGCACATGAAGAACCGCTTTCGCGCGGCGCTGGGGCTGCCGACCTTTTAGTCGGGCTTGCCCTCGCTTCGCACCGACAGGATGTCGAAGACCGCGCGGTTGCAGGGAGTGGGAATACCCAGTCGCTCGCCGCGCGCCACCACATCGCCTGCCAGCCAGGGCAGCTCCAGGCGGTTGCCTCGCTCCAGGTCATGGTGCATGGACGAGGTCATCGCAGGCGACACGGTGTCGCAGAACGCCAGGCGCTGATCGGCATAGTCGGCGGGCAGTGCGACGCCTTCAGCGCGGGCGACCTGCACCACCTCCTTCATCACATCATGCAGGAAGGCCCTAGAGCGCGGGTGATTGCGGATGATGCCGATCGGCACTCGCGCACTCGCCGTGGTGCCGGACAGTCCGACCAGAAAAACAAATTTTTCCCAGATCGAGCGACGGATGTCGGTGCTGACCTC
>CAIXXI010000529.1 GCA_903923345.1 uncultured Burkholderiales bacterium
CGGGCAGTGGATCGAGCACACTGCCGGGCGCAATGGACTGACGCCGGAGCGCGGGTTTGCCGATCAGGCCGAAGTACTGATCAAGGGCCGTCAGGCAAGTGACCTGCTTGGCGCCACGAAGATGGATCGTCCTGAGTGGGTTGCAGTCGACGAAGCCAATCTGGACGTGTATTGCACACTCACTAACAATGCGGCGCGTGGCGCGCAGGGCATGCCTGCCGTGGATGCGGCCAATCCCCGTGCCAACAGCACCATGGGCAACATCATCCGCTGGCGCGAAGACACGGACTTCTCGGCCACCACCTTTCGATGGACCCATTTCGTGATGTGCGGCGATCCGGCCAACGAGCGGCCGGAAGCCCGCGGCAACATCAAGGGCGATGTCTTTGCCTGTCCGGATGGCCTGTGGATCGATGCGCGCGGCACGATGTGGATCCAGACCGACATGAGCACCAGTGCGATGGGCAAGGGCGATCTCACCCGGACCGGCAACAACGGCATGTATGCAGCCGATCTGGTCACCGGTGAGATACGCCGCTTTCTGGTCGGCCCCAAGGGCTGCGAGATCACCGGTATCGACACCACGCCTGACCTGCGCACGATGTTCATCAACATCCAGCACCCGGGTGAGTCGCCCAGCGAACGGGCCGATCCCGACGCGCCTGCCCGCTTTTCAAGCTGGCCGGATGGCGGTCGCCCGCGCTCGGCCACGGTGGTGATTCGCCGACGTGACGGCGGCGTGATCGGCACTTAAGATGTTTCCCCTCAGGGGGGACCATGAAACAGACTGAATTCAAGGCGGCGGTCCGCGAGGCCGTCCGCGACGAGGCGGCACTTCGGGCCGCACTCGAGCAGAGCGAAATCGCACCGCTGCTGATGGTGCTGGTGCAACTCAACGGTGACCTCGATCTGATGAAAGAGGTCGCGCCGTACATCCACGGGCCGTGGAGTTTTCTTCAGTCCGTGCCCGAGGCTCTGAAACAGCGGGTGCGGGATCAGCTGGTCCAGACCTTGCAGGATTACGCGCACACCGACCGGCCGGCACCGCCCCAGCCGGATGCGGCCGTGCTGCAGCAGATGATGAGCGCCGGGGTCGGCCAGCCGGTGCCGGCCGAGTACATCCCGCTCCTGCTCGAAGAAATGAGCTTTGGTGAAGCGGACACCCGTGCAGTGCAATGGCAGGCTGATCCTGCGGCCTTGCCGGTGAAAGACTTCAAGGTGATCGTGATCGGTGCCGGCATCAGTGGTCTGTGCGCCGCGATCCGTCTGAAGCAGTTGGGCATTCCATTCGAGGTGCTCGAAAAAAATGAGGATGTCGGCGGGACCTGGCTGGAGAACCGGTATCCGGGCTGTGCGGTGGACACCCCGAATCACTTCTACTCATTCTCGTTTCATGTGAACAACCACTGGTCACGGCATTTTTCGCGTCGTGACGAGATCCTCGCCTACATCTACAGCCTGGTCGACACCTACGACCTGCGACCCCACATCCGCTTCGGTGTCGAGGCCAAGGCCGCGACCTTCGAAGCATCGACCGGCACCTGGTCGGTCTCGTGGCGCGATGCGCACGGCGGCGAACACAGCCAGTCGTGCAACAGCCTGATCACGGCGGTCGGTCAGCTCAATCGCCCGGCCATCCCGAAGATCACCGGGCTTGATGACTTTGCCGGTCCGTGTTTTCACACCGCGCAATGGGATGCCTCAGTGGACCTGCGGGGCAAGCGGGTGGCCATGATCGGCACCGGTGCCAGCGGCATGCAGGCAGGCCCGTCGATCGCACCGGAAGTTGGGCATCTGCGCGTCTTTCAGCGCTCGCCCCATTGGGCGCTGAACAATCGCAACTATCACCTCGAAGTTGCGCCGGGTCACAACTGGTCGCTTGCGCATCTGCCGTATTACTCCAACTGGCTGCGCTTTCAGCTGTTCTGGGCGAGCTCGGACGGCTTTCATGCGCAGCTTCACAAGGACCCGGCCTGGGCCACGCCCGACATCTCGCTGAACGCCGCCAACCATTCGATGCGCGAGATGATCGTTGACTATGTGCGCAGCGAACTCGATGGCGACGAGGCGCTGCTGGCCAAGTGCATCCCGAGCTACCCGCCCTATGGCAAGCGCATGCTGCGCGACAACTACTGGTATCGGATGCTCAAGCGCAGCAATGTCGCCCTTGAGACCGATCCGATCTCGCATGTCACCGCCGATTCAATCGTGATGAAAGACGGGACGGTGCATGAGGTTGATGTGATCATTCTGGCGACGGGTTTTGCAGCCTCGCGGATGCTGTGGCCGCTGGAAATACGCGGCAGGGACGGCCACACTATCCGGGCTGACTGGGGCGATGACGACCCGCGTGCCTACATGGGCATCGCCGCACCCCATTACCCGAACCTCTTCATGATCTACGGACCGAACACCAATCTGGCGCACGGCGGCTCGATCATCTTTCACACCGAGTGTCAGGTGCGATACATCATGCAGGCGCTGCGCGAGATGATCGAGCAGGGGCAGTCCACGCTCGAAGTCAGGCAGGATGTCCATGATCACTACAACGATCGGCTTGATGAGAAGGCCCGTGACATGGTGTGGACCCACCCGGGTGTGACCAGCTGGTACAAGAATGCCAATAACCGGCTGACCGTGACCTCGCCCTGGCGGCTGCTCGACTACTGGTCGATGACCCGGGCATTCAACCCGACCGAATTCGACTCCAAACCGACCGGATACCCCTTATGAGCCTGAACACGGTGTCTTCGACCGCCGCATCCGCTGCGGCTCACGGCATGCCCTCAGCCCGCACGCGCGAGATCCTGCAGACGCTGGTCGGCTTCGACACGGTGAGCCGCAATTCCAACCTTGGTCTGATCGAGTGGGTGCGCGACGAGCTCAACCGACTGGGCGTGAATTCGAGACTGAGCTGGGATGCCGAACGCAACAAGGCCAACCTGTTTGCCACCATCGGCGAGGGCAAGGCACCGGGCCTGATCCTGTCGGGCCATACCGACGTCGTGCCGGTTGATGGTCAGGACTGGCAGAGCAATCCCTTCGTGCTGACCGAACGCGATGGCCGCCTGTATGCCCGGGGCAGCGCCGACATGAAAGGCTTCATTGCCTGTGCGCTGTCTGCCGTGCCCACGATGCTCGAGGCCGATCTGCCCAGTGCCGTACATCTGGCGCTCAGCTACGACGAGGAGGTCGGCTGCATTGGCGTGCGTGAACTGATTCGCGACCTGCAGGACGCTGGCATCCAGCCGGCCGGGTGCATCGTCGGCGAACCGACTCTGATGCAACCGATCGTGGCCCACAAGGGCGCCTGGAAGCTGCGCTGTTGCGTGCGGGGCCGTGAGGCCCACTCGGCCATGCCGAACCATGGCGTCAATGCCATCGAGTACGCCGCCGACCTGATCTCGTTCATGCGCGAGATGGCCGCGCGGATCGTGCGCGACGAGACCCATGACCCGGAATTCCCGGTGCCTTTCAGCACCCTGCAGCCGACCCTGATTTCGGGTGGTACAGCGGCCAACATCGTGCCCAATGCCTGCGAGATGACGATCGATGTCCGGACCATGCCGGGCACATCATTCGAGTCGGTCAGCGACGAGATCCGTGCCCATGCCGAACACCTGACCCGTCAGATGCAGCGCGCGTTTCCCGAGACCGGCATTGAAGTCGAGTACCTCGCCGGCACGCCGTCCTTTGTGGTCGAAGACACCGCGCCGATCGTCGAATATGCCCGCCGGCTGGCCCGCACGCGCGGCTCGGGCAAGGTCACCTTCGGCACCGAGGCGGGCCTGTTCACGCAAGCCGGCATTCCGACGGTGGTGATCGGTCCGGGCTGCATCAACGATGCCCACCGCCCTGACGAATTCGTGGCGCTCGATCAGCTGGCCGCGTGCGACGCCTTCATGCAGCGCCTGGTGGATTCCCGGCTGGATTGGCGCGGCTGACCCTCAGGGTGCAGCCGCCTGCGGCAAATGATCAGTCGAGCATGGCAGCCCGCAAGGCCTCGAGCCGCTGGGGGTTGAGCCCGCAGGCCTGCTGCAGATAGTTCTGCCGTGAACCGAATTTCTCGTCGATGGCCCGCAAGGCGCTGTCGAGGAAGTCGCTGTTGACGCCTGCGATGGCTTCCAGTGCACTGAGTGCACGCGGGCTGGCTTCGATGCCGTGAAAGTCCAGCAGGGTTCTGGCAAGCGTTTCGGGTGGTCGACGCCGGCTGCTTTCGAGGTAGTCGCTCAGGATGGCTTCATGCGGCACATCAAGTGCCGACAGCACCATGGCGCAGACGAATCCGGTGCGGTCCTTGCCAGCGGTGCAATGAACCAGGACCGCGTCGGCTGCCTGACCCTCAGGCGCCGGTCTGGACAACAAATCAATCGCGTCGCGCACGGCAGGCGCCAGGGCGAGCGGCATGCGGGCATAGGTCTGTGCCATCCAGGCGCGGGCCTGCGGCGCATGAAAATCCTCCTGCCGGATCACGGTGCGCCAACCGCCTGCCTGCACGACCTCGAGTTCGGGCGAGGCATCAAACAGGCGGGTTGCTGCGGGTGCAGCCAGCGGCCAACGCGTTGGCGCCGATTGACGCTCGTCGTCGCGGCGCAGATCCAGCACGGTCTTGATGCGCAGTGCTTCAAGCCGCTGCAGGTCTGACTCGCTCAGGCGATGCAGCGCATCCGATCGGAAGAGCCGGTAGGGTCTGATTGCGCGCCCATCGGCTGCAGGCAGGGACGAGACCGAGCGGAAATTGGGCGCACCCTCAAGGGTGTCGGGGCGATTCGCCGCAACACTGCCGGGCGTGGGGGCGTTCTGGGGTGAAGGCGATGTCGACATCCCGCCAGTATCGCACTCGATCGATGACCGTCCTGTGCCGCAGGTGAAATGCGAAGGCTTTGAAATTCAGGACTGTGATACCGGCTGAGCATCGACCGGATGGAGTTGCGCCAGCCCATGCTCGATGAGCTCATGCAGGGCAGCGACCTGCGGTGCGCCCAGCTGCGCATTGAGCTCGAGTTGCGCGCGCTTCCAGTGGCGCTTTGCCAGCGTGTACCGGGCACGCCCGGCCGGCGTGGACACGATCAGGCGGCTGCGCGAATCATGGCCAGGGCCCTGCAACACCCAGCCTTCATCGATCATGACCCGGAGGTTTCGGGTCAGTGTCGAGGCATCCAGGCCCATGTGCCGGGCCAGGTCGGCGGGTTGTACCGGCTCCAGGCCGATGATGCTCGACAGCAGCGAAAACTGCGTGCCCTTGAGTCCAGCGGTAGCCAGTTCGCTGTCATAGAGGCGACCCACTGCGCGCAGCAACTGGCGCAGCTTGAAATGCGTGCAGCCGCGCGGCTCGGCAGCCTGCTGCGTACCAGAAGTGGAAGGGCGTTTTCGGGGGGTCGGCTTTTTCATGTTGAAATTGCATCTGCAACAGTTGCAGGTGCAATTATGTCGACCCTTGCTTCAGGTACGCAAGCCCCCAGCCAGCCACCGGCGAA
>CAIXXI010000530.1 GCA_903923345.1 uncultured Burkholderiales bacterium
CCTAAGCAGCGGCTGGCCATGGCTGCGTAAACGTTCTACTTCTCGCCCCGACGGAAATTGGGGGGATTACTGTGGGGTTCACCGATCTGGCCGAGCGTGTGATGAGGCGCTAGGAGGTTTCAGACTTCGCCCGTCGTTTGAGCGGATCTTGGGGTCTGGGGTGGCGGATGGGACCCAAATGAAAAAAGGGGGGTGCCCCCTACCCCGGGGGGTCTCTGGCAAAAATCAGAGTCGGGCGGGTGACCGTTCAGGTCAGCGAAGCTACCCAAGGCTTAGGTAACGAAACGCCCTAGCAAACGACACGGCGGGTAATTTAACGGGTAACTTTATGGCTTACCCAGCCGATAAACCAAGAAAATCTCATTAAAATCAATATCTTACAGGTATTTGTATGGCGGAGAGGGTGTCCGACTTACCTGCCTGAAGAACCTCATGAATGCTTGGTGTGTTCATGGCATGCACCCTCAAGTGACCAAAACAGTGACCATCCAACTTTCGGCAAGGGGCTGAGGTACGAACTCACCCCCTCAATCTCCACGTCCATCAGTCAAGATGACGTCGCCGAATGCGTACAATAAAACAGTCATCTTCCAATGAGTCGCGCTGACACATGGACTTCCATGCGAAGTTGAAGGCAGCCACCCGAAGCGCGCACGACGCCATCGACCGTGAGCTCGACCTTGTCGGCACTGCCCTTACCGCAACCCGCTACCGATCGCTGATCGTCAGGTTCTACGGTTTTTACCTGCCCCTCGAGACGGTACTGTTCTCTGCCCAGGCTTGGCCGGCAACAGGAATCGACCCGGAGTTGAGGCGCAAAGCGCCGATGCTTCTCACCGATCTGCAGGCGCTCGACATCGACTTCGCTGAGGCGGCGTTGTGCGAAGAGATGCCGGACATGGAGACCGCTGCTCGCCGCTTGGGATGCATTTATGTGGTGGAGGGTTCGACGCTTGGTGGGCAAATCATCGGTCGTCATCTGCGACAGCACCTGGGGATCACACCGCAGTCGGGCGGCCGCTTCTTTGCAGGGTATGCAGAGAACACCGGTCGCATGTGGCAAGCCTTCCTGACGCAGCTCGAGGCACAGGCAAACTCTGCTACCGTGCAGGACGATATCGTTCGAGGCGCGTTGTCAACGTATGAAACGCTAACGCGCTGGTGCCAGCGCTAGCCCCGCAACCAGTCCTCGGACAGTAGCTTTCTCAGGTTCGCTAGGTTCAGGGGCTTGACCCAGTGCTCGTCGAATCCTGCCAGCTCCGACTTGCGCGTGTCTTCGGCGCTGCCCCACCCAGTCATCGCCACGATCCTGGGCTGAACGACACTGGTTACTCGCAGCCGGGCCGCCACCTCGAACCCGTCCATCCCGGGCAACCCGATGTCCAGCAACACGATTTGCGGCAGGAACGTGTTCGCCAGCTTTAGCGCCTGTAGTCCGTCAGTCGCTGTGGCGACAACATGCCCGTCCAATTCCACCAACGCCGCCAGTGATAGCGCGTTGTCCTCGTTGTCGTCCACGATCAGGACGCGTCGCGCCCCCTCACCGATGCGCTTCCCAGCGCCGATAGCCTCGGCAGCGGCGCGATGTGGCAACGCTGCTTGCTCGGGGTTCAGCACCTCGGGCAACTTCACGCTGAAAACGCTGCCCTTCCCCAGCCCATCGCTGAAAGCATGGATGCTCCCGCCATGCAGTTCGACCAGCTTGCGCGCGAGCGGGAGTCCTATGCCGAGGCCACCTTGCGCCTTGTTCAATGTGTCGTGCGCCTGCGTGAACATCTCCCAAATTGTGGTTAGTTCTTCGGTTGAGATGCCGGCCCCGGTATCTTGAACCTGGATGTCGACCGTCCCCGAATGCCGCGCCACCGCGAAGCGTAACAACGAGCCCGGCTCGCTGTACTTGCTTGCGTTGCTCAGCAAGTTGCAGAAGACCTGCACGAGCCGCGTTGTGTCGCCGTCGACGAACACCGGGTCTTGCGGCAATTCAACGGTCAGTGTCTGTCGTCGGGCGTTGATAAATGGCAAGCAAGCTTCAACGACGGCGTCAAAAATATCGGACACTAAGAGCAGCTCTCGCCGCAATACGATCTTTCCCAAGCGGATCCGTGAGACATCCAGCAGGTCGTCCACCAAATGCACCATCTGCGTCAGTTGCCTGTCCATCATGTGGATGGTCGCAATTGCCGGCGCGGGCAATGCCTGACGCTGCAGAACAGCCAATCCGTTTCGGATGGGCGCCAGCGGATTGCGCAGTTCGTGGGCCAGCGTCGCCAGGAACTCATCCTTGTGCCGACTCTCTTCAAGCAGCAGCTGTTCGCTGTCACGCAATCGGGACTGTGCCAAGGCGCGGCTCACCGTGTCGTTCACACGCTGGGCCGTGCTCTTGACCAGCTCGATCTCATTTTCAGTCCAACGCCTTGGCCGGCATTGGTAGACGCCGATCACACCCAGCAATTCACCGTCACTGAAGATGGGTACGCTCAGTTGGGCGGCCAACTGCAGCGCTTCACAGGCTGCCTTCTGTGCCGGCGAATGGTCCGGGTCGTTCTGAATGTCAGCGCTGATCACGTTGTGGCCGGCTCGCAGCTTGGCAAACAACAGCCGGACAAAGTCATCCAGTGGATAACGCCCTTCGAACTGTGACACTCCGTCGGAATAGCACTGATCCACGACCGCCCAGTCGTCTTTCCGCAATTGCCACAGCACCACCCGACTCGCCTGCAGATGCCGACCGAGCAACTGGACCATGGCCTGCTTTAAGTCAGCAGGATCGCTGTAATGGCGCATCGCTTCGCCCAGCCTGAGGAAGTAAACGTCGCATTCGGCCTGCTGCTGTAACACCGCCCGCTGCTCCCGCAATTCCCTATCCATCTGCCAGCGCTCAGCCGCGTTGTCCATGGCCCGCGCCAGGGCCGACGTCGAAATCCAGCTCTTGCCAATAAAGTCGTGCGCGCCAGCACGCAGCGCCTGGCGGCCCAGGTCAGGGTGGTCGCCGCCGGTCATGACCAACACCGGGCAAGGCATGGCGCCGTCCGTAGATGCCAGGCCCACCAGCACCTCGGTTGCCGACATGTCAGGCAGGTTGAAGTCCAGCAGTACGTAATCGGGCAGACCCGTTGCAGCGTGCAAGATAGCGTCGATACCAGCAGATCCACTGTCGGCCTCGGTAAACTGGCAACGGCGCTGCGAGCCCTCCAAGACCCATCGCCGCACCTGCGCACGGTCTTCGGCGCTGTCGTCGATAATGACAATGCGCAGAGGCGCCGAATCGCTCATGGATGGGGCGGCATCAGTTGATGTTCGATCGCGGTGGCAGGACAGCATTGGTCAGCCAGTAGTCGAACAGGCTGCGCAATTTGCTCAGATGGTCATTAAAACTGACGGGCTTGACGTGGTAAGCATTTGCCCCGGCGGCGTAGCTGGCGGCGACGTCGCGTGGGTTGGAAGAGGTGCTGAACACCACCACCGGCAATAGACGTGTACTCAAGTCGGCCTTGATTGCAGCCAGCAATTCGCGCCCATCGAGCCCGGGAAGATTGAGGTCCAGTAACACCAACGCCGGCCGCAGGGGCGGGGCGCAGTTGCCGCGCAGTAAATCCAGGCCAGTGCCGCCGTCGGTTGCGCGAATCAGCCGGTGCGCACAGCCGTGCTGCTGCGCCGCCTGCACGGCCGTGTCCCAGTCCTCATCAGAGTCTTCGACCACCAGCACATAGCTATCGGTCAGCGTCTCCAACGGTCATTCCTGATCAGCACGGAGCGTGAAGAAGAATGTCGTGCCCTGGCCGCGCGCGGAATCGATCCAAACGCGGCCGTGGTGCAAGTCGACCAGTTTCTTGACGATGGCCAGGCCTGCGCCGCTGCCTCCGTTGTAAGCGTCACGCCCGTGCAGCCGCTTGAACATCCTGAACACCTGCTCGAAGTGCTTCGGGTCGATGCCAATGCCGTTGTCGCGAACGTAGTACACGGCATGTCCTTTGGCATCCGGGCTTGCAGCCGTAGCCGGACTGCCCTCGTCCGGGGCGATCCATCCTATCTCGACGCGCTTGTGCGCGCTGTCGTTGTACTTCAGCGCGTTAGAAATCAGGTTCACGTAGATCTCGCGGCAACGCACCCAGTCGCACAGCTCATGGGGTAGCGGACGCGGCAGCACGAACTCGGTCTCGGAATCTTTGGCGCGCGAACCCACCATTTCCAGCGCCTCGTCCACTACCTGGTTCAGATCGCAGTCGACCAGATTCAGTGTGGCGCGCCCGACTTGCGAGAAGTGCATCAGCGAGTCGAGCAAGCCGTTCATGCGCACCGTCAAACGCACGACGCTTTCCAGCTTGGCACGGCGGTGCATCGCATCCTGTTCGACGTCGTCCAGCAACTGCTGGGCTTGTTTGTTGATGGCCCGCAGAGGCTCCTTCAGATCGTGGCTCACGACATAGGAGAAGGAGTCGAGTACGTCGTTGGAACGTATCAGTTCTTCATTCAAAGCCGCCAGCTTTTCAGTGCGGGCAACGACGTGCTCCACCAAAAGTACGCGCAGGCGGGCTGCGGACTTCAACTCGGCGGATTGCCAGGGTCGGGCACGCCCACGCACCGATTCCACGAAGAGCTCGAAGCTCGCACGCGGGCTCAGCCGCGGCCCGTGCGGACCGGCAACCAGAGGCTTGTCGTGCGGGTTGCCGCCCCAGTTGAGCGTGCGTGGTATTTGCGGGCGAAACCACATGATGGCGCTGCGTTGGCCGTGTGACAACGGAAGCGCCAGCAGGCCCGCTGCCACGTCCAGCAGTGCCTCCCCGCCCGGGTAGTGCGCCGCAAGATGGTCGGTGGCAAACAGCGCGTTGGTCGCTGAGTAAAAGTCGGGTTTCTCGACCAACCATTTCGCCAGCTCGTCCAGTTGTTTTGCGCTCGGCGTCTGGCCCACGCACATCCAGCGCCCGCCCTGGCCGATGGCGGCACCGCCGGTTTGACCTGCATCCACCGCGTCCAGCAGCGAGGGACTTCCCTCCACCAACTGCGACAGATCGCCTTCGGGCGATACAGCAGCCAGAAGTCGGCGGTGAACCTCTTCCAGCTGCAGTTGCCAGCGCAGGTGCTCCCTGTCCTCGGCGCCCTGATGCTGCAGCGACACCACGTTCGCCACAAACTCACAGGCCGCGCGCAGACTGTAAGAAAGGAAACGCGGGCCGCTGTAGTGGTGACAGGCGATCAGGCCCCACAGTTGGTCGCCGCGGCGGATCGGCATCGTGACACCGGCCGTCACGTGGATGTTCTTGAGGTACTCGGTGTGCATGACCGAGACACCGCGCAGAGCGCAATCGGTCATGTCCACTGGAAGGCCGCTGTCGGGGTGGACCAGCGGCACCATCTCAGCCAGTGCCCCATCAACGTCGGGCACGGGGCGCAGCCAGATACACTTGAATACCTCGCGCACCGGCTGAGGAATATCGCCGGCCGGGTAGTGCAGACCCAGCCACGAAGGCAGGTCCTCACGCCGGCTTTCGGCGAACACCTCGCCGTGCCCGTCGTCGTGGAACTTGTAGACCATGACGCGATCCATGCCGGTGAGGGCGCGCACCTCCTGCGTCGTGATGTCGCAGAACTGCTGCAAGCCGGTCGTTGCTTGCAGCCGAGTGACGGTCTTCTTGACCAGCGCGTAACAGTCCGGCGCAGCGGGCGAGACGCCCGAGCCTCCCTCCTCTGCCGGCTCGAACTCAAGCAATACGCCACCGCCGTTGGTATGCACGCTGACGTCCAGCGCAAGACCGCCGCCGCCCGGGATAGTGAAGACGTAAAGAGGATTGCGCTCGGTGGGTGCCGATTTCAGAAAGGCCGCCAGCTCGACCTGGCGGTCTGGCCCCACGACATCCGACAACGGCCGCTCCAGCAATGCGCTGGCAGCGTGCCCCAGCACGGCATCGGTGTTCTCGCTGGCTTGCGCCACGGTCAAGGACTCGGCGCGCAGCACCAGCAGGGCCCCGTGAGCTTGCACGCAACCCGGCGTCTGCACCGGTTCGCTGTCGCAGGTGGCCAGCGACGTCCCGTCGCGCTTGGTGCTGTAGGCCGCGCCCTGCCAGCGCGTGACTGACGTTGGAGCCGCCGCGCTCACTTCTTCACTGCCATGAGAGGAGCAGCCAGACCGACCTCTGTGGTCGTGGTCTCGCATGCACGTGAAGCCCTCGCTGCCGGTTGGACGTGTCAATGCCACGGAATACACCCGAATTCTCGTTCATGCTGCATTTCCTTGAGCTTGGCGTCAGGCAAAACCGGCACGCAACCGTTTGCCCGAGTGTTAAAACTGCTGAGGGTGGCAGGCTTGGCTGCTAAAGGGAATGACCCGATCGGATTAGCCGAGGGGGCGCGCGATCAACAGCATGAACAGCAAGGCCCTTGGGGCCACGCGACCGAGCGGTACCCGGGGTCATGCCTCAGCCTTGTCAAGGCTCCGGATTGAACATCGCATCGATATCGCGCTCGCCATGCAGCACGCGCACGACATCGATCCCGTTCGTCCGCCGAGCCCGCGCCTTGCTTTTGAGCGCTCCGGTATCCCAGGTTTGGCTCGACCCGCTGGCCAACCCCCGACGCGCATTGCTGCGAAACTACGCGAGCCTGGCCTCCCGCAGTCGATCCTGCTCTTCCATCAGGCAAAGCGCCTCGCAAGCCACCTCGCTCGGCGACGTGTAGAGACCGGAGGCGACTTCAGGTAATTCCAGCGAACACTATGTCCGGTCCTCAGTATCGACGTTGCTGAGCAGTGCAGGGTTTACCGCCACGAACCGGCGTCGACATGTCTGCCCGGAAATGTCGCACCACTGATAAGTTGCGAATGCGGTCGTCGCGCGACCCTTTTCCAGGCAAAGCCAAGGCGCCCGCATTTGCGACGCGTTTCATGAAACAATCGCACTCTGCTTTCCGGGAATCTTCTCGTTCGGAGATGTAATGACTCAGGCATCTTTCTTTACCCGTGTGCAAAAGCACCGGGCCAACCTCAAAGCGCGGGGCATGCGGCCGGTTCAGCTTTGGGTGCCAGATACACGCAGTGCTGATTTTGCAGCCGAGTGCCGGCGCCAGTCGGCGTTGCTGGATGCCGACCCGCAAGAGCGCGAAATACTCGACTGGATTGAGCAGGTTGCTGATACGGGTGGCTGGTCGGCTTGAGGCGCGGTGACCTGACAACCGTTGCCCTGCCTGGCGATTTTGGCAAACCGCGCCCTGCGCTGGTCATTCAGTCCAACTTGTTCGCTGACCATCCTTCGGTGACGATATTGCCGCTGAGCAGCGACCTGCGCGAGACGCCGATCTTTCGAGTGCGCCTGTTTCCTGACGAGATCAACGGGCTGCGTGCGCCTTCCGACGTGATGATCGACAAGATTCATACCGTCGCCAAGGACAAACTGCGCGGGAAATTCGGCGCGATTGCCAATGAACAACTCATCGAAATCGAGCGAGCTGTCGCCGTCTGGCTTGGCATTGCGGATTAGCTAAATCCAGCGCTTTTCTCGATATTCGAGCACGCGAACCTCTGTAAACGGACTTTTGACACGACCAACCGATTCCGCAAAGTTGAAGGACCGCTTCTGGCCGGTAGGAGCCTCCTAGCAGGCTGCGGCGAATGACAGCTAAACATCACCTAACGGTCGTACGGAGACGCTTGATGCTGCAATCGCCGCCGATCTGAAATTTTTTTCGGGCGGGGGTGTTTCGGCGTGAGGGGGTGCGCGCCAGTACATGCCCCCGGGCATCGCCGGGTACGGGGGCAGCGGGGGCTGGCGACAAGGCAATCCCGACCTCAAGCTCAGCGTTATGGTCACCATGTTGGTCACTTTCTGGCGGCGATCAGCCTAGCTCAAGCACTGAAGCCAGTCTTCAGTCGATCATGGCGGATGATGTATCCGCCGTGCAATCAGCGCGGGTCGGTCTTGGCGGCCTCGACCAGCAGTCGCAGGGCCTTGAGCCGGGCTCGGCGGACGCGCTCCCGGTCGTCAATCCAGTGCAGCGTGGCAAGGTCTCGTGGCCGGGCCTTAAGCACCTGGACGTCGCGTCTGCGATGGTACTTAGCCAAGCCAAGAGCGATCTTGTATCGAAAGACGGGATCAGCCCATTTGGCTCTGCGACGTTCGTCCTGAGCCGCTTTGAATGCTGGATCAGCCCATCTTGCACGCAGGGCGTCTGACGCTTTTGCTCGGCCAGCAGGTGTTCGAGGGCCGGACGCCAGTCCGCCGTGATTCCGGCATCGCCCGTTCGTCATCGCAGCGGCTTGGCAGGGCAAGCCCGTCGAGCGTGCGTGCGCCAAACACCTGGGCTTCCTGTGCAAGCCCTTGACCCGCGCGTGCGTGACGTCCCGGATCGGCGTCTGCGCGGCTGCCGGAGCTTCATGCCAGAGCCAACTGAATTGGTCATTGCTATCGGTCATGCCGCACATTTTCCGCCACGCAGCGCGGTGGGGCAATCGATCGCCGCGCTGAACGTGGCGTGATTCCCTGCCCTCCATTGGAGGGGCGGTGATGGCTACTCGACTGCTTACGGCCGGCAGAGTGGGGGCCCGCCTGGGCCGGGAAACTGTCCGTCAGCGCACCGGCCGGGAGTCATGGATCACGTACGTTCTCGAACAGCCACCCAACACAGCGTTACTTCTTCGGCGTTTCGTATAGATCCCGAAGATCTGCAAACGTGAACAGGTTGGCCTCGACGAACTTGTCCTTGGCGTCACCGCTGTAGGACTTGCCGCCGACCAGTTCGAGCTTCTTCACCGGCGCGCCCGGCTTCAGGTCCAAGTCATCCAGTCGTACCCAGAATGTCGCCGGGGTCAGGGCAGAGTCGAACATCACGACTCGATTTGTGCTGTCGCTCACCGTCCGCCAGACCGTCGACGAGACCCAGGGCTGCTCTTCATTCGAAAATCCCAGCGGAGTGCCGACGCTGCGCATCAGCGACAACACGGCCATCGCCGCCTGGAACTGGAACTTCTGCTGCGGCGCGCCGGTGAGGTACTTCGGAGCGGCCTCGGACGGAACCGCGTCCAGCAGGTAGCTTGTCCGAACAAAGCGGTCGGCGGCGCGTGATGTGCCGGGCAGCGACTTGTTCAGCCCGCCGGCCTCCTTCCAGTACTCCATGATGGACAACTGCTGGTCGTAGGTGGGCGAGTTGGTCATCACCTTGTACTGCTTGCCGTGGTGAATGACGAGCTTGCCCTTGACGTACTCGAGGACTGCCGAGTCGCCAGTGGCGTCCGACAATGCCAAGTGCATGTTGGCGGGCCGGCCGGTGGGCAGCACCAATGTCTGTACACGAAAGTTCTCTCGACGGAGGTCTGCGACGGCTTCGGAGACACTGGCGTGGTTGTCGAGAACGTACTGCGCCCAGGTGCTCATCGAGATCACTTTGGCGCCTTCGGCCGGCGTGCCGTAGTCCGACTCGGCAAGCGCGAGCATGTTGACGACCAGACCCTTTTCGTTCATGCCCTCGGAGGTGCCAATGTCGTAGCCCGACACGATCAGGCTGCCGTACTTCGATTCCCAAGCGATGCTGTTCTTGCCGCCCATGCCGTCTCGCTTCATGCCACGAGGCAGCACCCACATGTTGGACTTCAGGTCTTCACCCCAGTCCATCGACCGGCCAGCAATGACCGTGCCGTCCTTGGCCACGTAAAGCGCCCGGGTACAGGCCGCGGCCGGTGCCAGGCTGGTGGCCAGGACTGCAGCGGCGATAAGGGCGATCAATGGACTGTAAAACGCGCGAGGGGATGTCAATTCCTGTCTCCGGTGAGTGAAGGTGGCGGCAACTCCGATCACCAGCAAGCTAATTGATCGACGATGCCGGTGAGCAAAAATATGCAGTTCGTGCGCTGCTGTGGTTGAGTACCCTCAACTTGAAGGTTACCCGACGTCTACAAATGCGCAGTCCGACCGATCGGCGGCGGGCCGCCCTTAGTTCGCTAGCCGACGAGCTGCCCATGCCTCTGGGAACGCATTTCGTGATCGCACGGTCCGATGCCGCGACTGTACGGACCTGGACCTTTGCCGGCACACGGGCCAACCGCACCTGGGCGCACCAGGCTTCGGTCGGCGGCCAGAAGGTTCGATTCGATGCCATGAGTGTTAATGCACCAGCATCACTGCTAGCCGATGCAGGGCGGGGTGACTTGAAGTTAACAGATGCGGAGATCGCAACCTTCGCCGAGTCGGTAAAGTTCGCCGAATGCGTGCCACGAGGTCTGCTCAACCGCACGATTGTTGCGAGGAACTTTGATCTGGGACATTCAATCAGGATTGGGTAGATGCGCCTGCTCGGTGGCGCAAACGGTGCTGGAATTGGATGGCAATTTGGATCTCACCGCCTGCCTAAATTTTGTGCTTAATCATGCCTGTGCCAGCGGAGTGGCTAATGGCTCGACTAAGTCCAGTCAAATCGGTCGACTCTCCGTGCAACTCGCGTTAATGCGCGACACTCGGATACGTCAGCTCCACACTGATCGTTCGGAAGGTAGGTATCCCGTAGTGCTTGCCGGCTCCCCGCTGTCCAGTGTCGGATTAGTTCACACGGGTGAAAAATTGAACAACTTGGGTGCATCCGACGGCACGCCTGCGATTGCTTTGAACAGTTGAGGTTCAGATCGATGCCTTACAGACCAGGACAATCAGGCAATCCTTCAGGCCGACCAAAAGGCAGCATTGATGGGCGTGTGAGGCTTCGGAAGGCGCTCGAAGGCGAAGCGCCAGAGATTCTTCGGGTGATGGTCGCGAAAGCGCTGGCGGGCGATGTAAGCGCGGCATCGCTCTTGCTGAACAGGTTAATTCCCGCGGTTCGCGCCGAGAGTGCACCAGTGGTGGTCGGCCTGACTGGAACCAGTCCCGCTGAACGTGCAGCAAATCTGGTTGATGCGGTCGCGGCGGGCCAGATCCCGTCATCGATTGGTGCTGAGCTTGTCGCCGCACTAGCTAACGTCGCCAGGCTGCGCGAGGCCGAGGTTCTCGAAGCCAGGCTCACGGCACTCGAAGAGCGCATGGGGCGTCAGACTTAGTCCCACTGGTCGGCCACATTGTGTGTGGCTGATGCCTCTGACATGCCCAAGCGGGAGAAGGAGGCAGCGTTCAAAGAACTGGACGCCGCCCGCAAGGAGCTTTATGCCTCCTTCAACCAGCTGTTCAACGAGGTGCGCTAGCCGACTTACGACGTGCTGCTCCGAGTCCGACCAGTCCTAAGCCCAGCAAAGCAAGGGTGGCGGGGACGGGGACGTCTGCGCTGCGATCCGTGGATTTGTGCCGTGTGAGTGTGGCGATCGCCCCCGCAGGCCGTGCAGCACTGGCCGAGATTGGGACCGCGCAGAAGAGGTACTGCTACATCAGCGATCTGCCCAGACTGGTCAGCGGCTGCACATCAAACCTGTTGGCGTTCAGCGTCGAGCACCGCAAGCAAGCGTGAACCATGACTGGTGAGCCTGACTCGCAAAGGGGTCGGGCTTCACTGGTTTAAGCGATGCAAAACGAGTGGGAAGGCGAGTGGGAAAATCGCCCTGATCTTATCTAGACCCAGTATCCATGCGGATCTCCAGGCATTCCTGGCGGAGAGGGTGGGATTCGAACCCACGGTACGGTTGCCCGTACGCCTGATTTCGAGTCAGGTACATTCGACCACTCTGCCACCTCTCCGGGTATCAAACCACGCGCCGCAGACGCCGCGCGCAAGAGCAATCAAGCCGGAGAGTTTAACACGACAGCTGAGCCTGGTTTTGCCGACCTTCAGTCGGAATGCTCCGACCGCCCGCCCCTTGCGGCCCGGCGTCACCGCATCAGCGCCTCGACAAGCCCCTATCCTCGCCGGACTCACATGAACCGATTGCCCCGGCAATCGATACCGCGGTGTCTGCCATGAAAGCTCTACACGCCCTGCTGTTGCTTGCGATCGTCGCGGCACTGCTGCCCTTGGCCGCGATGGCCGGGCTCTATGAAACCTCGGCTGATGAACTCGCACGATTTGCGGCACCTGCTCTGGGCGCGGCAATTGGGCTGACGCTGACTCACTTCCTCAGAATCCGCCGTCGCAGCCGCGACTGAACGATCGCGTGAACCTCAGACAGGATCGATCTTCTCAATCCCACCCATCCACGGCCTCAAAGCCTGCGGAATCCGGATCGAGCCATCAGCCTGCTGATGGTTTTCAAGCACCGCAACCAGCGCCCGACCGACCGCAAGGCCTGAGCCGTTCAGGGTGTGCAGCAACTCGGGTTTGCCCTGCGCATTTCTGAACCGGGCCTGCATCCGCCTGGCCTGGAAATCCTCGCAATTGGAGCATGACGAGATCTCGCGATAGGTCTGCTGCGCAGGCAGCCAGACTTCGAGGTCGTAGGTTTTAGCCGCGCCAAAGCCCATGTCACCGGTACACAGGGCCATCACTCGATAGGGCAATTCCAGCCGCTGCAGAATCACCTCGGCATGCCCAACCATCTGCTCAAGCGCCGAATAGGACTCATCGGGCCGTACGATCTGCACCATCTCGACCTTGTCGAATTGATGCTGGCGGATCATGCCGCGGGTGTCCCGACCATGTGAGCCGGCCTCGGATCGGAAGCACGGCGTGTGCGCCGTCAATCGCATCGGCAGCGATTCGGCCGCAAGAATCTCGCCTCTCACAATGTTGGTGAGCGGCACCTCGGAGGTCGGGATCAGATACAGCGCCTCGCCCTCCTCGCCCTCCTGCCCACCTTTGCGGGCAGCGAAGAGATCCTGCTCGAACTTGGGCAACTGGCCTGTGCCGCGCAAGGTCTCGGCATTGACGATGTAAGGTGTGTAGCACTCGGTGTAACCGTGCTCGCCGGTTTGCACATCCAGCATGAATTGGGCGAGCGCCCGATGCAAACGGGCTATCGGCCCCTTGAGCACCGAAAAGCGCGCACCCGAAAGCTTGGCAGCTGCCGCGAAATCCAGCCCGATCCGCTCGCCGAGTTCAACATGGTCTTGCGCATCGAACCCCAGTGGCACCGGCTCGGTACCGGATGGGCTCCAGCGCCGCATCTCTACATTGCCCAACTCCGAGTCCGCCACCGGCACTGAACCATGTGGCAGGTTCGGCAAGGTGAGCATGAACGCCTGCTGCTGCGCGATGATCCGCTCGCTGAGCGCATCGCTGGCCTTGAGCTCATCGCCCAGGCCGGCCACTTCGGCCATCACGCCGGAGGTGTCCTGCCCCTTGGCCTTGAGTTGCCCGATGGACTTTGACAGGGCATTGCGCCGTGCTTGCAATTCCTCGGTGCGGCTCTGCGCGACCTTGCGCTCGGCTTCCAAGGTCTTGAAGGTATCGACATCAAGGGCGAATCCGCGGCTGGCCAGTCGGGCCGCAACTGAATCGATGTCTTTGCGAAGTGTCTGAATGTCTAGCATGGCTCGCATTCTAGCGGTCGCGCCGCGCAGCCTCATCGAGGCTGCGCAACCAGCGCAGCTTTTCGCCGATCTTCAACTCCAGCCCGCGTGGCGCCGGCTGGTACCAATCGGGTTCGGCCAGATCATCCGGCATGTAGTGCTCTCCCGCCGCATAGGCATCGGGTTCAGCATGCGCATGTCGATAGGCCTTGCCGTGCCCCATGGACTTCATCAGACGAGTCGGCGCATTGCGCAGGTGCATCGGCACACCTCGCGACGCATCCTGCTTCACAAAGGCTCGCGCCGCGTTGTAGGCGGCATAGCCCGCGTCCGACTTGGCAGCGCTCGCCAGATAAAGCGTTGCCTGCGCAAGCGCCAGTTCACCCTCCGGCGATCCGAGCCGCTCGTAGACCTCAGCCGCATCCAGCGCGATGCGCAGCGCGCGTGGGTCAGCCAAGCCGATATCCTCGATCGCCATGCGAACCAGGCGGCGAGCCAGGTAGCGTGGGTCAGCCCCACCATCGAGCATCCGCACCAGCCAGTAAAGCGCGGCATTCGGATGCGATCCTCGAACGGTCTTGTGCAATGCGGAGATCTGGTCGTAAAACGCGTCGCCGCCCTTGTCGAACTGACGAACCCGCTCGGCGAGCACCTGTGCGACGGTGTTTGCATCGAGTTCGATTGCTGACTGTGGCGTCGCGCCTGAAGCGGATGTTGACCCAGCAGGCTCCGAGCTGGATGAATCAAACGCACCTGCAGCTGTAGCCGCCTGCTCGAGGTGATTCAGCAAACGACGGCCATCGCCATCGGCCGA
>CAIXXI010000531.1 GCA_903923345.1 uncultured Burkholderiales bacterium
ACCGGCTCGGTCCGGCGCAATCGCGCCACCACACGGGGCACCAGGGTGTCTGTGCCGGCGCGCGAGCGGATCACGCCGGGTTTTTCGTTGTCCATGCCTTCGAGCGCGGTGGCAAAGCGATTGGAGTAACTCTCTCGGCGCATTTCACCGTCGGTGATGATGTCGATGCCGGCGCGCTCCATGTCGCGAATGGCCAGCAGCGTGGCGTCGTCCTGGGCTTGTTCGAGAAACTCCGGCGCCACGCGCCACAGTTCCTTGACCCGCGTGCGCGGCACCATTTTCGAGAGCATCTCGCGGTTGATGAGCCAATCGGGCTGCGGATAACTGCCCACGACGGTGGTGGGCAGCAGATGGGTGGGCATGGGCATGCGGGTCTCCTGGGGGCTTTGCCTCAGACCATACCAGCATCGTGCCAGCCGAAGTGCGTCGCTATAGCACGCCAGCCAACAGGCTCTCGCTCAGAAGCGAAGGGAACTGAGAAGCCTGGGCGATCAGCGCCGCACCCGTGCGATCACTTCCGCACAGGCCAGCACAAGTGCCAAGATGATCGAGTTGGAGACCAGCCCGGCAATGATGGCGTCGCCAGAATGCGAAGACGTGCTTGGCATGGTGACAGGGATCATCACAGCCACAAACGCCACACCCAGAACCAGAGGAAGGACCCGCCCAGTCACAGGAGCGGTTCTGCGCATTGTCACCACCAGCGCGACGATCAACCCGATGCGGAACAGGTCGCTGAGTTGCGAGAGCACAAGATCGGTCACGACGACTCTCCTCTTCACACACGACCCGGGCGAAGGCTTGCTGCCACCTTGGCCCGGTGATCGGCATTCACTTATTTTGAAGTGTCACCCGCGAAGATATCCTTCTTGTGGGTACCACCCGGCACGAACAGGGTGCCGATGATGACCGTCATGACGGCGATCACGATGGCATACCACAGGCCCGAATAGATGTTGCCGGTCTGTGCCGAGATCGCGAAGGCAGTTGCCGGCATCAGGCCACCGAACCAGCCGTTGCCGATGTGGTACGGCAGGGACAGGCCGGAGTAGCGGATGCGGGTCGGGAACAATTCGACCAGCATGGCGGCAATCGGGCCGTAGACCATTGTCACCAGCAGGACCAGATAGGTCAGGATGAGGATGATCGTGATCTTCTGCGCGGTGAAGATGTCGAAGAAGTGCTGAGCCTTGGCGATGGTCGTGTTGTCGGCCGGTACCAGCGGGTAGCCGGCCTTCTTCAGCGCAGCATTCAAGCTGGAGTCGAAGGTGGCTTTGGCCTTCTTCAGCTCGTCGCCTGTCAGCTTGCCGGCGTCGTACGACTCGATCGAGGTGTCACCGACCTTCACCACCGCCGGCGTACCCGGTGCCGCACCTTCGATGGTGCTGTAGTTCACTGAGCTGCGTGCCAGCTGAGCCTTGGCGATATCACAGGAGGACGTGAACTTGACCGTACCGGTTGGGTTGAACTGGAACGAGCAGTCTTTCTCATTCACCGTGACCGTCACCGGGGTTTGATGGGCAGCGTGGATGGCCGGGTTGGCGGTCTTTGTCAGGAAGTTAAACACGGGCAGGAAGGTCAGAGCCGCCAGCAGGCAGCCTGTCAGGATGATGGGTTTGCGGCCAATACGGTCGGACAGCGCGCCGAAAACCAGGAAGCCCCCCGTGCCCAGAATCAGCGACCAGGCCACCATCACGTTGGCCGTGAAGCTGTCGACCTTGATCACGTTCTGCATGAAGAACAGCGCATAGAACTGCCCGGTGTACCAGACCACAGCCTGCCCCGCGACCAGGCCAAGCAGCGCGATCAGCGCGATCTTGCCGTTCTTCCAGTTGCCGAAGGCTTCACTCAATGGTGCCTTCGAGGCGCGACCCTCTTCCTTCATCTTTTTGAAGGCGGGGCTCTCGTTCATTTGCAGGCGGATATAGAGCGAGATCAACAGCAGGAAGATTGAGCCAATGAAAGGGACGCGCCAGCCCCAGGCGTTGAACGCCTTGACCATGGTCGGCTTGCCGTCGGCCATCAGTACCGCGACACCGTCTTTCATGAGGGGCACGTCGGGGTAGTTGCCGTTGACGTAGCCCTGGACCGACAGAATCACGATCAGCGACAGCAACAGGCCCAAGGTGGCAGTGGTCTGGATGAAGGCCGTGAAGTAGCCACGCTGGTTGGCTGGGGCGTGTTCGGCCACGTAGATGGCGGCACCACCATACTCGCCACCGAGCGCCAGGCCTTGCGCCATGCGCAACAGAATCAGGATGACCGGAGCGGCAACCCCCCAGGATTCATAGTTGGGCAACAAGCCGACCAGGAACGTCGACAAACCCATGATGACAATGGTCATCAGGAAGGTGTACTTGCGACCGATCATGTCGCCCAGCGCGCCGAACACAAGGGCGCCGAACGGACGCACGATGAAGCCCGCGGCAAAGGCGAGCAGCGCAAACACGTTGCGGGTGTTCTCAGGGAAAGCGGTGAAAAACTGCGCCCCGATAATGGCGGCAAGAGAACCGTATAGGTAGAAGTCGTACCACTCGAAGATCGTCCCCGCTGAAGAGGCCGCGATCACTTTGCGCTCTTCGCGGGTCATTGCACGGGATCGTTCGCGGTCAGAGGTCATCGTGTCCGTCGTCGCCATTGAGCCTTCTCCATGTGTGTACCTGGCACAGTGGCCAGTGGTTTTTGAACCGCATTCGGCCTGCGGAACGCGTCAGTTGCTCGACTGCCCGCGCCCGGAATGACAGGTCCTCGCGGATGGTGGCTGGTCAGGTGTATTTTTCTTGCCCAGGCCGGACCACCATCAACCTAACAGCTTTGCTAAGGGACCTTACGGCAGCCTTACTAGGGAGTTGCAATCAACCGCAGAACGGGCCCCAGCCATCCCGCGCCGCGACCCACCTCCGACCGTCAGACGTTGAAGCGGAAGTCGGCCTAGCCGAATGAGCTGCCCGAAAGCCGCCGCTCAACGTTCGCGCAAAGCGGGCAACGACGGCAGAGCGCCACCCGGGCCGGCGAAAATGTACCTCGCACCGCCAGACCAGACCTGGCGGC
Source organism: uncultured Burkholderiales bacterium (assembly GCA_903923345.1). GTDB lineage: Bacteria > Pseudomonadota > Gammaproteobacteria > Burkholderiales > Burkholderiaceae_E > UBA4615. The sequence continues at coordinate 3,052 of CAIXXI010000531.1, forward strand.
CTGCCGCTGGCGCTCCGCTTGAGCGAGGGGTTCGGCTTCACCTGCGGACTACGCTGCCTGTGCGTGGAACTTGACGCCAAGTGCCCGTGCAACCTTAAGGATGGTCGCAAAGCTTGGATTGCCGTCTTGGCTAAGGGCGCGATAGAGACTCTCGCGGCTAAGCCCAGCGTCCTTGGCAACTTGCGACATGCCCTTCGCGCGAGCAATGTCCCCGAGTGCCCGCGCGATACCGGACACATCGTCTGGTGCTTCTTCGAGCCAGGCGTCGAGATAGGCTGCCATCTCTTCCGGCGTCCTGAGGTGCTCCGCGACGTCATAGGCTGACGTTTTCGGCTTCAGCGTCCTCTTCTTAGCTACTGTGGTCATTTCGTCTCTCCTGGTGTTGCGCCGCCAGGCGCTGTGCCTTGGCGATATCCTTGTTCTGGGTCGACTTGTCACCGCCTATTAGCAGCAGCAACAGGCGGTTACCTCGCTTGGCGTAGTACACCCGGTAACCGGGACCTACGTCGACTCGAAGTTCCGAGACCCCGTTCGCAAGGTTCCTATGGTCGCCTGGGTTGCCATGAATGAGGCGATCGACCCGCACCAAAATCCGAGCACGGCCCGTCAAGTCCTTGATGCAGTCGAGCCACTCTCGGTAGTCGTCTGTCTTCTCAACCTGCATGACGCAACTGTAGCTTACAGGCTACGACTGGGCAAGTGCGGCCTGTGATGCCGAACGTCTCGTTGACCGGCGGTCTGCGCAAGCTGTCCGGGCGGCGGCAGAACTTCCTGTGGCGGCGCGTCTTGCGTGGCGCTGTAAACGCGAAGGTTTTGCAGACCCGAGTCCGGCACCTCGTCCTGTCGTGCAGGCTGCCTAGAACATGGAGCGGTCCGCGCTTCATGCGATAGGCAGGCTATAACAGCCGGCGAGGCGCCGCTCGCAGGTCAGACGGCGCTAGCCTCCCGGGCTTGTGTCGCCCCGACCGTCAGACGTTGAACCGGAAGTGCAGCACATCCCCGTCGTGCACCACATAGTCCTTGCCTTCAAGGCGCATCTTGCCTTTCTCTTTCGCGCCCGACTCGCCCTTGCAGGCGATGAAGTCGTCGTAGGCGATGGTTTCGGCGCGGATGAAGCCTTTCTCAAAGTCGGTGTGGATGACGGCCGCAGCCTGCGGCGCTGTTGCGCCGACGCGAACCGTCCAGGCACGGACTTCCTTGGGGCCGCAGGTGAAGTAGGTCTGCAGACCGAGCAGGGTGTAGGCCGCACGGATCACGCGGTTGAGGCCCGGTTCGCTCATGCCCATGTCGGCCAGAAAGACCGCCTTGTCCTCGTCTTCCATGTCGCCCATCTCGGCTTCGATGGCGGCACACACCGGCACGACCACTGATTTCTCGGCCAGCGCCATGTTGCGCACCGCATCGAGGTGCGGATTGTTTTCGAAGCCGTCGTCGCGCACGTTAGCGACATACATGGTCGGTTTGGCGGTGATCAGGCACAGCGGCTTGATCAGCGCGCGATCGTCGGCATCGAAATCGATCGAACGCACCGGCCGTGCTTCATTGAGTACGGCCAGGCACTTCTCGAGCAGGGGCAGCATGCGCGCGGCTTCCTTGTCGCCGCCCGAGCGGGCCTGCTTGGTGTACTTCGAGTGCGCCTTCTCGACGCTGGCCATGTCGGCAAGCGCCAGTTCGGTGTTGATGATTTCGATGTCGGAGAGCGGGTCGACCTTGCCCGAGACATGCACCACGTTCTCGTCGACGAAACAGCGCACCACATGCACGATCGCATCGGTCTCGCGGATATTGGCCAGGAACTGGTTGCCCAGACCCTCGCCTTTGGAGGCGCCGGCCACCAGGCCGGCAATGTCGACAAATTCGACCGCTGCCGGCAGGACTCGCTCGGGTTTGGCGATGGCTGCAAGCTGTGCCAGGCGCGGGTCGGGCACCTCGACGATGCCGACGTTCGGTTCGATCGTGCAGAAGGGGTAGTTTTCGGCGGCGATGCCCGCCTTGGTCAGCGCGTTGAAGAGCGTGGACTTGCCGACGTTCGGCAGGCCGACGATGCCGCATTGGAGAGACATGAAAGAGCCTTCGGATCACCCGGGGAGAGGGGCCCGATTGTAGCGCCGCAGCCCGGGCGGGCTGCGGTTCGTGCCAAATGACTTACTTCGCCAGGCGGGTGACGCCAAGCAGGGCAGCTTCGGTGTACTGGGCTTCGACCTGATCGCCGACCTTGATCTCCTGCATGATCTTCGGGTTGGCGACTTCGACGTCGACGATGTTGCCCTTGGGGCCGCGCAGAGCCACCACATTGTTCTTGCGGTCGATCGACCAGACGTTGGCCAGCACAGTGGTCTGACGCATGGCGCTGGCGCCGGGAGCCTGACCGGCCTGGTTGGCGGCTGCGCCTTCGCGCTGAACCATCTCGCGGATGCCGTCGCCGCCCTTCTTCAATTCGAGCGTCAGGGCGCGCGCGTATTGAGCCACGACCTTGTCGCCGACCTTCATGTTCTCGAAGTTCTTGATCCGGTCGTCAGCGACCACCGGCAGGGTGCGACCTTGCGGGCCACGCAGCACCACCGTGCGGGTGGCCGGATCGATCGATTCAATCACAGCCGTGACGGTTGCAACACCGCCCGCGCCAGCCGCTTGTCCGGGGACTTTTCCGGCGACACCGACCACGCCGGCCGACGGGGTGGCTGTTGCAGTCTGGGCTTGAGCGCTCGTGATCGAAAAGGTGGCGGTGACTGCGAGCAGGATGTTCAGGGTCGACTTCATGCGGTTCTCCGGTTGTGGGCAACAAAGGGTCGGTAGTGTACGACGATCTCTGTCTCACCGATTTGACGCGCCGGTTGCGAACGGTTCTGTTCCGTGCGGCGTCAGTGCCGCCTGGAGGTGCTTCGATTCCGTCCCAGCAGCCCTGCTGCAACGCCTGCGCTGGCCAGTGCGAGCATGGGAGGCGACAGATCCGGTGTTCTGCCGGGCACATGGATCTGAGCCCATTCCAGCAGCGCAAGTGCGATGACCGCGACCGCGACCCAGGCTCGGCTGCGGCCGGTCAGCACATGGCCGGCTGCCACGATGCTCATGGCAAACCAGGCGATCTGGCAGCCCACCCGGATGCCGTGAATCGCATCGCCGTGCAGCACCAGCAATCGCCAGGAAAACGCGTGTGCAGGCCCATCGCCCGGACGCAGCTCCTGAAGCGTGATTACAGTGAGCAGCGCGATCAGCATGACCGCTGCTCGGACCTGCTTACCGGTTGCCAGCATGGCCAGCGCGACGATCGCGGCGACTGGCACGGCGATCAGGGCTTCAATTGGAAATGCCGCTCTGGGGATCAGCACGGCGGCAAGACCGGTGACCACAACCAGTGCGCAAAAGCCCAGCACCGGGGCCAGCGGTCGGGCCAGTGCCAGGCTCAGCCCGAGCGCAAGCACCAGCCACTGTCCGAAATAGCCGATGAACCGGGCCACATCGAGCTGCCCGGTTCTGGCAATGTCTTTTGACTGGGTGATCAGACCGAGCAGCTTCAGGCGGATGGTGTCGGCAGCAAACGACGGGATCCAGGGCGCGCTCTGGGCGATCAACCAGGCCAGGCTGGCCAGCGCGACCACGACGAGGAGCCTTCGGTCGATGGCCTTGCCGGTTGAGCGATGAACCAGGC
>CAIXXI010000532.1 GCA_903923345.1 uncultured Burkholderiales bacterium
CTGGCTCGCGAGCGAGGCGCCTTGCTGCGTGAGCGCGATACGCTGGAAGAAGACTGGATTCAGACGGGCAGCCAGATCGAGTCCATCGATCAGGACACCGAAACGGCTGCGTCCTGATTAGTCCGTCCTGAACAACTGCGATTTCAGCCGACGGCCAGTTGATGAGTGCTGCGACTCATCGTTCTGCCGCCGCTGATTGCCCAGACGATGAAGGTAAAAAGAAGCCGCAGCTTCTTGAGCAGCAGCCTTATGTTGTGACCGGCACCGCACAGAACGGCGTGAAGCGCATCGCCGAGCGCACCTTTGAGCGGATTTCGCGCGAGTCGGCCGTCAGTCTTCATGTGTCCGATGGTCGGCTCGATTGCGCTGCGCCGTCTGATCATCGCGTGAAGCGTTCGGCTGATGCCGCGCTTCTGTCCTGATCGCAGGATTCGAATACCCTCGAGTTCTGCGCCCTGGTAGCCTCGATCCACGATCACTGTCTTCGGTGTGCGCTGCGCAAGAATGCTGACTTGCTCGATGGCCTCTTCGAGTGTGTGGCCGTCGTAGGGATTGCCTGGCATCGAGCGCATGCCCACCACGAAGCCTTCCTTGAGCGTGGTGGCAACGGTCACCTTCACGCCAAACTCATACGGGTTTCTTGCCTTGCCTTTCGAGATGCACTCGACTTCCGGCGCGTGCAGCGCATACAGCTTGTTCTTGTCTTTGGTGGCCTGCGTGAGGATGCGGTTGACCCGGTGCATCAGGTCTTTGGCTGCGTCCTGGCGCGATTCAGCAATCTGATCCATTTGCCGACCAATATCGCGATACACGCGACCGACCCTGGATTTGAGCGTGCGCAGCGACTTCTTCATGCGCCGGAATTGCTTGGCGTGCGCATACCGGCCAATCTGCATCGCAATCCGCGGTGCCTCACGGTTGTAGTTCTGACGCAGCGCAATGCCATTGTCGTCTGCCAGTTTCACCAGATGCTGGCGCGATCGTTCCAGCAATCTCGAATCGGTCGGGTGCGCCACCGCCTTGGGCATCACGGTCGTGTCCACGATCACACGGTCAGTGCTGGCCGCCTTGAGCAGACCGAGCTTGCGCCCCGCTTTGATCGTGGCCATCAGCATCGTCTCCACACCTTCCTCGCCAATGCGCTTTCTCCAGCGCGTCAGGCTCGACGGGTCAATGGGCGACTCGATTTGCAAATAGGTCTCACCGGTGAAGAACTGCCAATACGGATTCTCGACCCATGTGTTGACTGCAATTTCATCAGAGCAGTCATACGCATGCTGCAGATACAGCAGCCCTGCCACCAGCCGGGACGGCAGCGCCGGTCTGCCTGTCGTGCTCGCAAAGTGCGCCGAGAAAGACCGTTCAATCTCTGACCAGTCCATCGCGTCGCCCAGCAACACCAGCTCGTGCTTGGGGTTGAGGTGCTCCGCCAAGGGAAAGCGAAACAAATCTCCGGACTGGGGCGTTTGCGGCTTCGGACCCATTAAAACCCTCGCGCAATTTGCAGGAAACAGAATCTATTATCTCAAGATCCTGCAGATTGCGCGACACCTATTTGACTGGAAACCCGCATGGATGGCTGATCTTCGGGTTGTTCAGGGCGGACTACTTAATTTTGGAGTGTGTCATGTTGAAAAGGCTTTCAGCGATTGCGTTGGCTTTGGGAACGATGAGCGGGGCGAACGCAGCTTTAGTTAGTTATAGCGCGAACGTGGAGGTCATCACTCCGCCAGCTTCGGTTCAACTCGAGCAGTTGGTCAGTGATACCAAGATTCGCGTATTCGAGGAGTCGACTAAGACCCTCGCTGGCTCTTTGCCGGTCGATGGGATTTTCTCAGGAGACTATCCACCGCTCGGCAGAGAAGCATATTTCTCGATAGCTTCGGGGACTCTGGTGACCAGTTTTTTGTTTCATGCGGACTTGAACGGTGCACCTTCAAATCCGATCCCCTTTATCGCTTCAGCTACCTTCTCTAATGAAATTATCGGATTGATTTTCTTTAGCAGCACGCTTGGGCAAACAGATACGGCCGTGGGTTCGGCCTTTACGTCCTACCCTCAGGCGCCGTCCTCAGATGCCAGCTTTCGTGGTTTCGAGTTTGGTGGGGTATGCGCTGAAAATACGACGGACTGCGTCAGCTTGTCCCAAGACCGCCGGACAATTTCGCTGGCGTGGAGTGTCGCTGAATACTCCGACCAATTGCGCGTGATTGTTTCTGTCCCTACCCCGGCCACCATCGCCCTGCTTGGTCTTGGCTTAGCCGGTATCGGCGCAGCCCGTCGCAATCAAGGCTGACCCGTCTTGCGCAGATACAGCCCGCTTCGGCGGGCTTTTTGTTTTGTGGCGTTAGCGCAGGAGCCACGCGGCAAGCACTGCGGCAGGTCGCGCTGCGAGTCGATTGGGCTGGAGTCTCAGGCCGTTCGTTTTGGCCCGAAACGCTGTACCGGCCGCTACATGGCGGCTACATGGCAACGATTTGGCAAAACGCCCGCCCCCGCACCGAAAGCTCAGTTTTTCTAACGTGCTGTTTTGAATAAGTTTTATTGGTGGCCAAGGGCGGAATCGAACCACCGACACGCGGATTTTCAATCCGCTGCTCTACCGACTGAGCTACTTGGCCATGCTGTCGCAGACAGCGCCCGACTGACGTCGAGCAAGGGCAAGAAGTATAGCCGATCGCGGCGCCGCTTCAAAACGTGTCGGGTCAACACACTGGCTGTTCAGGCCGTATCCGACAATTCGATCAAGCTCATGATCCGCTGCCAATGGGTCGCTTCCACCGGCATGACGGACAGACGGTTGCCACGGCGCAGCAGCTGCATATCGGCCAGAGCGGGGTCGGCGCGCAATTCAGGCAGTCCAATAAGGCGCGTCTTGCGCTCGGCCTGAACATCGAGCAATAGCCAGCGTGGCGCCTGCGGTTTTGATGCAGCATCAAAATACGGAGAAGCGGGGTCAAACTGTGTGGGGTCCGGCCGCGTGCCCGACGCCACCCGCGCAATGCCGGCAACGCCCGGCTCTGGGCAACTCGAGTGATAAAAGAGCACCGGATCGCCCACCTGCATCGCATCTCGCATGAAGTTGCGTGCCTGATAGTTGCGCACACCGGTCCAGGGCACCGTGCGATCAGGCATCGACAGCGCATCCTCGATCGAGCACTCCTGCGGTTCGGACTTCATCAGCCAATATCGGGTTGCCATCACGGTCATACAGCCTGTCAGGTCTTTCGGATGTTAGCGTGCCGCCCGCAGGTGTCTGCGGCCTAGACGGCCCGATTCGCTGCATCGGAACGCCAACACACGACGCCTATAATCCTTTGATGACTTCCTCCAGATCTTTTGATGTGGCAATTGCCGGTCGCGGTGCAGTCGGCGCGGCGGCCGCTCTGGGCCTGGCTCAAGCGGGTCTGAAGGTGTGCCTGATTGGGCCTTCGCCCTCGGCCACGCTCGCGTCAGACCCTTGGGACCCGCGGGTCTTCGCCTTGTCCCCGGCAACCCGCGAGTTGATGCAGACCCTTCGGGTCTGGGATGCATTGCCCGCCGAGCGCATGGCCCCGGTCTACGACATGCGGGTCTATCCGAGTCTGAGCGCCACCGCACCTGAGCTGCACCTGGGCGCTTATGCCGGGCAGGTCGAATGCCTTGCCTGGATCGTCGAAAATCGCGCGCTGATGGGCGTGCTCGAGAATGCCCTTCGCTTTGCCGGTGTCGAGACGCTCGATGACACGGTGAGCGATATGCACCTCACTGGATCAGGCGCAAGCGGTCGCATCGAGCTCGCCCTTCAGTCGGGCCGGTCGGTGGTGGCCCGGCTGGCAGTCGCCGCAGACGGCGCTGACTCGGCCTTGCGCACGCTGGCAGGGATCGAACCGTCGGTGCGTGAATATGGTCAGCGCGGCGTGGTGGCCAACTTCGAGACTCGCCTGCCTCATGGCGACACCGCCTATCAGTGGTTCGGTCATGAAATCGGTGTGCTGGCCTTGCTGCCCCTGCCGGCGGATGACACCGCGATGGGCCGCACCAGCATGGTCTGGTCAGCCCCGGAGCTGCTCGCAGAGGAGCTCATGAACCTGACCCCCGAGGCACTGGCCGAGCGCGTGCGCCTGACCACGCACAATGTGCTCGGAGAGATGGCGCCGATCACGGCAGCGCAGGCGTTCCCCCTCAGGCTGCTCAGGGTTGCCCGCCTGATCGCACCGCGCGTGGTCCTGGTGGGCGATGCGGCGCATGTCATGCACCCCTTGGCTGGCCAGGGCATGAATGTCGGCTTTGGCGATGTCGCCTGCCTGTTGTCCGTGCTGAGTCAAAAAGAATTTTTCCGTGATCTTGGCGACACCCTGTTGTGGCGCCGTTATGAGCGGGCTCGCCGCGAAGCGGTTTCAACCATGCAGACCGCAACCGACGGGCTTGCTCGCCTGTTCGGGCCTGTACCAACCCCCGTGGCCGGGATTCGCGATCTGGGGTGGCGGGCGGTGGCCCGGTCGGGATGGATTCGGCGGCGCCTGGTGGCGCACGCTGTTCGATAAAGGATCGTTATGGTTTCGGTTCGAAGTCTGATTCAGGCCTGCGCCTGGACACTCGCCCTGGCGTTTGCTGCACCCGCGCTGGCCCAATCCGATCCTGCGCCGCAGATCCGGGCAGCAGTCAATGATTGGCTGCAGGGTCGCTACAAGGTGGACAACGTGCGCCGCACGCCGATCCCCGGCATCTGGGAGGTCCAGATCGGCAACGACCTGATCTATGTCGACGAAAAAGCGCAGCACGGATTCGTCGAGGGCCAGCTCGTTGAATTCAAGTCCAACCGCAATCTGACCCAGGAGCGCACCGAAGAACTCAACGCGATCGAGTTCAAGGACCTGCCGCTGGCACTGGCCATCAAGCAGGTCAATGGCAAGGGCACCCGCAGGCTGGCTGTTTTCGAGGATCCCAACTGTGGGTACTGCCGCAACCTGCGCAAGGAACTGTTGGCGCTGCCCGATGTCACCCTCTACACCTTCACCTTGCCGATTCTTTCGGCCGATTCCGAACAGAAGGTCAAGCAGGCCTGGTGTGCCCCGGATCGGGTCAAGGCCTGGAACGATCTGATGCTGCAGGGCAAGGTGCCTGACAACAAAGGCACCTGCGACAACCCCATCGCCAAGGTCAGCGAGCTGGCCAAGAAGCTGCGTGTGACCGCGACGCCGACCCTGTTTTTTGCCAACGGCAAACGTCAGACGGGCGGTGTGCCAGCTGCGCGTCTCAATAAACTGATCGACGACAACGCGAAGGACTCATGATTCGGGTACTTCGGGGATCGCGACCCGTCGGCCAGCGATACGGTTCTCCCGAGGGAGGGACAGTCTGATGTGGGTGATCTATCTGGAAGCAGTGGTCGCGGTCAGCGTCGTGCTGCTGGTCGTCTGGTGGACGATGCGCGGCAAGAAATGAACCGATACCCGGCCGCTGTCGGTCATCAGCACCGGCCGAGATCAGGATTCAGTGAAGGGTACGCGGCATCGTGAGCAGGAATTCGGCGATCTTTGCCTCAAAGCGGGTGCCGTCTTCGGCGACGAAAAAGTAGCTGCCGTGCATCTTGCCGCTGGCGGTATCAAGCTCGCTTCCACTGGTGTATTCGAAGGATTGACCCGGTTGCAGCAGCGGCTGGTGTCCGATGACCCCCAGTCCCTTGACCTCCTGGATGCGGCCATTTTCGTCTTCGATGACCCAGTGCCGACTGATCAATTGCGAGGCAACCGTCCCTGCGTTGACGATCGTCATCGTGTACGCGAACCGGAACACGCCTTGCTCGGGGTCTGATTGCTCAGGCAGATATTGGCACTCTGAGGCAACGCGAATGTCATACTTTGATTGGGTGCGGGTGTCCGGACTCACTGGCTCTCCTTTTCAACCATTCTATTTCGCGGCGCACTGATCATGGCCGATACCCAGAAATTCCCTGTTGAACCACGGTCCGGAAATGGTCCGATCCGGATTGCGCCGAGCATCCTGTCGGCCGATTTCGCCAGGCTTGGGGAAGAGGTGCGGGCAGTGGAGGCGGCCGGCGCCGACCTGATCCACTTCGATGTGATGGACAACCATTACGTGCCGAACCTCACGATCGGCCCGATGGTGTGCGCGGCCATTCGCCCGCACGTCAGCATTCCCATCGATGTCCATCTGATGGTCTCGCCGGTTGATCGGCTTGCTGCGGATTTCGCCAAGGCCGGTGCCAACCTGATCACCTTTCATCCCGAGGCCAGCGACCACATCGACCGCTCCCTGCAGGCGATTCGCGATGCCGGCTGCAAGGCCGGCCTGGTCTTCAACCCGGCCACACCCCTTCACTTTCTGGATCATGTGATGGACCGGCTCGACATGATCCTGCTGATGTCGGTCAATCCCGGCTTTGGCGGCCAAAGTTTTATCGCTTCAACGCTGCCCAAGCTGAGAGAAGTCAGGCGTCGTATCGATGCCCATCATGATGCCGGTGGACAAGCGATCTGGCTGGAAGTCGATGGCGGTGTCAAAGCCGACAACATCGCGCAGATTGCGGCTGCTGGGGCCGATACCTTCGTGGCCGGATCGGCAGTGTTCGGAGCACCCGATCCCGATGGCGGCTATGCCGGCATCTTGAATCAACTGCGCGGCGCGGCGGCCCAGCGATGAAGCGCGCTGCCCGCTTTGCCTGCCGTGCGGTGCTCATCGACCTCGATGGCACGCTGCTTGACACCGTGGCCGATCTCGCGTCAGCGGTCAACCTGATGCTCGCAGACCTGGGCCGCTCGGCCTTGTCGGAGACAACGATTGCCAGCTATGTCGGCAAGGGCACGGAGGTGCTGGTCCATCGTGCCCTAGGCGGTGCCCTGGATGCGCGAGTCGATCCTGAACTGCATGACCGGGGGCTCGCCGCCTTTTCTGCGCACTACGATCGGGAAAATGGCCGTCAGGCGCGCGCCTACGAGGGTGTCGTGCCAGGTCTGGAGCGCATGCGCGCCATGGGCCTGAAACTGGCCTGTGTGACCAACAAACCTCAGCGGTTTGCCGACCCCTTGCTCGAGCGCTGTGGCCTGGCCGCGAGTTTCGAATGCGTCATCGGCGGTGATGCACTGCCTCGCAAGAAGCCTGATCCGATGCCCATGCTTCATGCAGCACAGCGGCTCGGCGCCTTGCCAGGCCAGACCATTGCAATCGGCGATTCGATCAACGATGCACTCGCTGCACGCGCCGCCGGCATGACCGTCTTTGCAGTGCCCTATGGCTACAACGAGGGTCACGATGTCAGGACGCTCGATGTCGACGCCATCGTTGATTCCCTGCTTGACGCGTCCCACCTCATCGATCCGGTAGAGGGTCTGCACGAATGACCGAAATTGAATTCCGCGCCCTGGCCGCTCAGGGCTACAACCGCATTCCGCTGATGGCCGAGTGCCTCTCCGACCTCGACACGCCACTGTCGCTCTACGTCAAACTGATCGACCGTGACAAGCGAGGCAACAGTTTCCTGCTTGAGTCGGTGGTGGGCGGTGAGCGATTCGGTCGCTATTCCTTCATCGGATTGCCCGCGCGCATGCTGTTGCGCTCGACGGGAGACCTGATCGAAGTGCTGCGTGATGGTCAGGTCATCGAGACCGCCCAGGGCGATCCCCTGAATTTCGTTCGCGAATTCCAGAAGCGCTTCAAGGTGTCGGTGCGCCCTGGCTTGCCGCGCTTTTGCGGTGGCCTCGCAGGGTATTTCGGTTATGACGTGGTGCGTTTCATCGAACCTCGGCTCGGCCCCTCGACCAAGCCCGATCCGATCGGCACACCCGATGTCCTGATGATGGTGGTCGATGAATTGGCCATCGTCGACAACCTGCGGGGCAAGCTGTATCTGATCGTCTATGCCGACCCATCTCAGCCCGATGCCTACTCGCAGGCACGCCGCCGATTGCGCGGCCTGCAGGCGCGTCTGGCGCAGCCGGCCTTCGAGCCAGAGGATGCACCCCTGCCGCAGTCCGAGGTGCGCCGCGAGTTTGATCGCACGGACTATCTGGCCGCAGTCGCCCGTGCCAAGGAATACATCGTCGCAGGCGATGTGATGCAGGTTCAGATCGGTCAGTGCATTCGCAAGCCCTATGCGCACTCGCCCCTGTCGCTGTATCGCGCGCTGCGCTCGATCAATCCGTCGCCCTACATGTACTACTACGACTTCGACGGCTTTCAGGTCATTGGCGCGTCGCCCGAAATTCTGGTGCGTCAGGAGTCAGACGAGATCGTCGATGCTCAGGGCAACGTGACCGCGCAGGACACCAAGGTCACGATTCGACCGATCGCCGGCACCCGCAAACGTGGCCTGACTGCGGCTCAGGATGCCGCACTCGCGGCCGAGCTGCTGGCCGACCCCAAGGAGCGGGCCGAGCATCTCATGCTGATCGATCTGGCCCGCAACGACATCGGTCGCATCGTCAAAACGGGTTCAGTCAAGGTCACTGACCAGATGGTGATCGAGAAGTACTCGCACGTGCAGCACATCGTCTCCAACGTCGAGGGCATTCTGTCACCGGGACTGGATGCAATCGATGTGCTGCGGGCCACCTTCCCGGCCGGTACCCTGACCGGCGCGCCCAAGGTGAGGGCGATGGAAATCATTGACGAACTCGAGCCAGTCAAGCGCGGCATCTACGGCGGTTCATGCGGCTACATCAGCTGGTCGGGCGAGATGGATGTGGCCATCGCGATTCGCACCGGTGTGCTCAAGGACGGTGTGCTCAACGTCCAGGCGGCAGCCGGAGTCGTTTACGACTCGATTCCGGAGGCCGAATATCAGGAGACCGAGGTCAAGGCCCGCGCCGTGCTGCGCGCCGCCGAACTGGTCGAAGAAGGGTTCACCCGGGAACTCTGAACAGCCGACCCGATGAGATGGTCAGGTATGTCCTTAGAGTTGCACTCCTCCTCTGAGTCTCGTCACGCAGCCGTCTTCCTTGGACTCGACCAATGGCGCATCGTGCTGGCGCTGGTAGTGGTGGCCATGCATGCCCAGGCCTTGGGTTTCATGCCGTGGCTGAGAGCTGACTGGACGGGCCGTCTCGGGCATGACGCAGTCATCGGCTTTTTCGCGGTGTCCGGGTACAGCGTCATGCAGGCTGCGGCCAGTGCCGGCTGGCAGCCGCGCACATTCCTGATCGGACGCTGGTCGCGGCTGTACAGCCTCGTCGTGCCGGCACTGCTGCTCACGCTGTGCCTTGACACCTTGGGGCGCACCCTGCGCCCGGATCTGTATCCGCTTTGGATGTACAACAAGTGGCCCCTGCATCTTGGGTTTCATGCCCTTTTCTTGGGCGAGACCTGGACGCGTTCCTACCCGGCATTTTCCAATATCCCGTACTGGTCACTGGGCTACGAGGCCTGGTATTACGCCTTGCTGGCCGCATGGCTCATGCCTGCCCGTATCCGCTCGGGGTGCGTGGCGCTTGCGCTGGTCTGCATGGGGCCGCGGGTGATGCTCCTGCTGCCCTGCTGGCTGATGGGCGCTGTGGCCTGGTGGTGGGTTGAGCGAGGACGCTGGTCGGCCTGGCTCGCAGGGTCAAGGTCGATCAAGATGTGGGGAGCACCCTCCCTGTTGCTGGTGAGTCTCTATGCCGTCTGGACCACCTCGCCCTGGGCCGAAGGCCTGCGCCGAACAACCGAGGCGCTTTCGCAGCAGATTGCTGCGCAATGGGGGGCGGAAATGCGACTGTCCTATTCGCGCTGGTTTGCAGCAGACTGGGTGACTGCAGGCGTTTTCGTCGCAGTCATGCTGGCCATTGCAGCCCGAACTGTCACGCCGACCTCGTCCGATGCCACGAGCAGGAACGGCCCCCGTGCATGGATTCGCTGGCTTGCCTTTCACTCCTTCGGAATCTACCTGATGCATTACCCATTGCTGTTGCTGGCGGCTGCGGTTGGCCTTGCCAGGTTCGGAGCGGGCACAGGACTGCTGACAGTGTTGGCTGTCGTGGCACTGAGCGTGGCCTTATCGGCTGCTTTTTCGCGTACACGCCCGCTTTGGCAACGCCTGCTGGGTCGTTCGATTCTGCGCTGACATGCTTTCGCAGCGAGCACTGGCATGATCGCCCGCTGAGTTGGGGTTCAGATTGCCCGAAGCACAGGGTCGCGCAGACCTATACCGTGCTTGGCATCGAGCACATTCTGATCGGCTTTGATCACCTGCTGTTCGTGTTTGCGCGGGTGCTTCTCGTGAAGCGCGCGCGCAGGCTCATCGCGACGATCACCGCATTCACGGTCGCGCACAGCCTGACACTGTTCGCTTCGACGCTCAGCTGGATCCATGTCCCGGGTTCGTCGGTCGAAGCCATCATCGCGCTGTCGATTCCAATGGCGCTCCGGTTCTTCAACGTCGGCGTCGAGATCGGCCAGCTGATCTTCATGACGGCCGTTCTCCCGGTCGTGGCTGCAGGAAGAGCAATCGCGGGTCGCCTGAAGTTTTCGCCGCCGCCGTGGCTGTAGAAGCTGCCACCGTATGCGATCGGTGGCGTGGCGAGCTTCTGGGTCACGCAGCGCGTCGCAGCGTTCTGAGTCTGTCTATCAGGCTTGCTGCGCGCACAGGCGCAGATTGTTTCAGTCGTCTGGGTACACAGGGTCTACCCAGCAGTCAATCACGGCAGCCATCGAATGGCCGCCGAATGAAATCGCAGTCGTTCACGATGGACTGGAGGACAATACGGGCTTTGGTGCGTTCGGTTCTAGGCGATCGGCGCGGGTCATCAAAAGAAGAAGCGGGCATTTGATCGGGTGTCGTAGCCGATAACTCTTAAAATGCTTTATACGAATCAAACGGACAGATGCCAGATGCTGCTGATGATCGATAACTACGATTCCTTCACCTACAACCTGGTCCAGTACTTTGGCGAGCTGGGTGAAGACGTCCGCACGGTGCGAAACGATGCCCTGGACATCGCCGACATCGAGGCCATGAAGCCCGACCGCATCGTGATCTCGCCCGGACCCTGCACGCCCACTGAAGCCGGTGTGTCCTTGCAGACCCTCACTCACTTTGCAGGTCGCATCCCGATGCTCGGTGTGTGCCTGGGGCACCAGGCCATCGGTCAGGCCTTCGGCGGCAAGGTGGTGCGTGCAGCCACGGTCATGCATGGCAAGACCAGTGTCATCCGAACCACCGGCCAGGGTGTTTTTCGCCAGTTGCCCGAGCACTTTGAAGTGGCTCGCTATCACTCGCTGGTGGTCGAGCGCGAAACACTGCCCCAGTGTCTGGAGATCACCGCCTGGACCGATGATGGGCAGATCATGGGCCTGCGTCATCGCACGCTGTCGATCGAGGGCGTGCAGTTTCATCCCGAGTCGGTGGCCAGCGAACATGGCCATGCCCTGTTGAGAAACTTTCTGACCGCCTGACCCGACCATGCCGATCACGCCCCACGAAGCCCTGCAGCGGACCATCGAGCACCGCGAGATTTTTCACGACGAGATGCTCAAGCTCATGCGCATGATCATGAGCGGCGAGATGTCGCCTGCCATGACCGCCGCCATCCTCACCGGCCTGCGCGTCAAGAAGGAGACCATCGGAGAAATCACAGCGGCCGCTCAGGTGATGCGTGAATTTTCCTCGAAGGTGCAGGTGCCGGACACGCCCCATTTTGTGGATATCGTGGGCACCGGCGGCGATGGCCTGCACACCTTCAACATTTCCACGGCGTCGATGTTTGTGGCAGA
>CAIXXI010000533.1 GCA_903923345.1 uncultured Burkholderiales bacterium
CCTGTGGCGACCCGACTCGACACCGCTGATCGAGTGTGTCGACACCCGGGTGCGCTTCCGAACCCTGGACGATGCGCAAATCGAGCGCTACCTGCTTGCGGAAACGCCCTATGACTGCGCCGGATCCGCCAAATCCGAGGGGCTCGGCGTGAGTCTGCTTGAATCTCAGGAAGGCAGCGATCCGACCGCTCTGATCGGCCTGCCTCTGATCCGCTTGTGCGGCATGCTGCGCCAAGCTGGCGTACTGCTGCCCTGAGCAGGCCATGCATTTCGGCGGACCCAATCAATGAATGCGCCACCCGAGCCGACCGTCCGGCGTGCGCGCCTGCTCTGTGTGCCCACCCCGATCGCTGAAGGTCGAAGCGCCCACTCAGACCTGCCGCAGGATGCCATCACCCAGTTGGTCGATATCGACTATGTGGTGGCGGAACATGCAAAAACCGCGCGGGCGTTTCTGAAGCAACTGCCCTTGACCCGACCGATCCAGGCCATCGAGGTGGTCGAGCTCAACGAACACACCCGTGAGGCCGAGATCGAGCCCCTGCTCGACCCGATCCGGGCGGGGCGGGATGCGATGCTGGTCTCGGAGGCCGGATGCCCTGCGGTCGCTGACCCCGGCGCGCGACTGGTCATGGCGGCGCATCGGGCAGGCATTCCAGTTGAACCCCTGATCGGCCCAAGCGCCCTGCTTCTGGCGCTGATGGGCTCGGGGCTTGAAGGTCAGCGCTTTGCGTTTGCCGGATACCTGCCGACTGACGCCAAAGAGCGGCAGGCCCGGATCCGTGAGCTCGAGCACCGCTCAAGACGCGAGCGCGAGACCGAGTTGTTCATCGAGACGCCGTATCGGAATCAGACGATGTTCGATGCGCTGATCGCCACCCTTGCTGCCACAACACGCCTGTGTGTGGCCTGCGACCTCACCGGCCACCGCCAGCGTTTGCGCACCGAGCGGGTCGAGCAGTGGCGCCGCCAGCCGATGCGGCTCGAAAAAGTGCCGACCGTCTTTCTGCTGCTGGCCGACTGAACGGCCGCAGTCGGGCTGCCTCAGCGCAGGCGGGCGCCTTCCGCATTGGCGCCAAGACGACGCGCGATCACCTCGCCTGCCGAAACCCCCGCCCGCTTGGCCAGGCGCTCAGCCAGGCTTTCATGATGGGTGAAATCGACCAGATCCTCGGCTTTGACCACGTCGCGCGCCACCGAGCGCAGCGATCCGATCTCGTCGGCCAGACCCAGCTCGATGCTGGTCGAACCGGTCCAGACCAGCCCCGAGAACAGATCGGGATTGCTCTTGAGACGATCACCGCGCCCCTGTTTGACTGTATCAATGAACTGCTGATGGATGATCCCCAGCATCTTCTTGGCGTGCTCGCGCTGGGAGTCGGTCATCGGCGAGAAGGGGTCGAGAAAGCCCTTGTTCTCGCCGGCCGTGATGAGTCGCCGCTCCACACCGAGCTTGGTCATCAGGTCGGTGAACCCGAAGCCATCCATCAGGACACCAATCGAACCGATCAGGCTCGCCTTGTCCACGTAGATCCGATCTGCAGCCACGGCGACGTAATAGCCGCCCGACGCACAGATCTCCTCGACCACCGCATACACCGGAATGGTCGGGTGAGCCGCCTTGAGTCGTCGGACCTCGTCGTTGATCAGCCCAGCCTGGACCGGACTGCCACCCGGGCTGTTGATCCGCAACACCACTCCCGCCGTGCCAGTGTCCTTGAAGGCGGCTCTGAGGGAATCGATGACCGCGTCGGCGACGACCGGGCCCTCGGAATCAATCACGCCATTGATTTCAATGACCGCGGTGTGCCGGCCGATCCCGGTGGCATCGTGCAGCGAAAACAGGCCAGCCCACCAGGCAGCCAGGCCCAGCACCAGCAACAGGCTCAGAAAGCGGGTCAACAGTTTCCAGCGCCGAGCACGCCGTTGCTCCTGAACGGGCGCCAGAACCGCTTTCTCAATGAGGGCGCGCTCCCAGGACAGTGAGCCGCCTGCGTCACGGGTACTGCCCTTGCCGAGATTGCTGTCCTCACTCATCTAGCTCTTCCTGACCGTTACGGCAAAGGCGGCATCGTACACAGAGATGGATGACAGACCATGAGACCCCACTCAGCCTCAGGTCGACCGAGCGCCACCCAGCAGCTCGGGTGAGACCTCACACGCCCGTGCCAGCCAGTCGGCCAATGCGGGAACACTCTGGACGACCGCATCCGGGGCGATCGCATGCAGGGCATCCGGATCATGCGCGCCATACAGAACGGCCACGCTGGATGCGCCTGCTGCCTTGGCCATGCCGATGTCGTGCGTGGTGTCGCCGATCATGACCATCCGGGTCGGATCGATCTGAAGCGTCTCGCCCAGATCCCGCAACATCCAGGGATCAGGCTTGGGCACCCCCTCGTCGGCGCAGCGGGTGGCGATGAAGCGCGGCCCGAGCCCGGTGGTCACCAGCGCACGGTTCAAGCCTGCGCGGGATTTGCCGGTGGCCACTGCCAGCGGAATTCCGGCTGCATCGAGCCCACGCAACAGCTCGGGGATGCCCTCGAAGACCTTGAGCTCGGCATCGCGCCGCAGGTAATGCACGCGATAGCGCTCGATGAAGGCCGGCACCTGCTCGCGGCGGATGGCTGGGACCGCATGGTGAATGGCTTCGAGTAGCCCAAGACCAATGACCCAGCGCGCCTGCTGCGGGGTCGGCACCGGCAACTCGAGGTCAGCCGCAGCGCCGATGATTGCATCCGAGACCGCGCCCACCGAATCGATGATCGTCCCGTCCCAATCCCAGACGACCAGCTCAAATCGGCGCATGGCAGGCCTGCTTCAGTCGCTCGAACTCGGCCGGCCATGGCGCCTTCAGGCGAAGTTCCCGACCATCGACCGGGTGATGAAATACAACTTCTAAAGCGTGTAAAAACATACGCTTGAAGCCATTTTGTTGAAGTAACTTATTAAGTTCAAAATCGCCGTATTTGTCATCGCCCAGCAGGCGGTGACCGACATGCGCCAGATGCACACGGATCTGGTGGGTCCGCCCGGTCTCCAGGTCTGCCTGGATCAGGGTCAGCGGCCCGAACTTCGGATGAACCAGTCGCGCCAGCGGACGCACTCGGGTTCCCGCCTCCTGCCCACCATCGCGCACCATGACCCGGCGCTCGCCTTCCGGGGTCAGATAGCGATGCAGCGGAAAGCGCAGCACCGCCGGCGGGCCCGACCAGTCGCCCTGCACCAGTGCAATGTAGCGCTTGCCGATCCGGCCTCGGCGCATGGCCTCATGAAGCGCAAGCAATGCCGAGCGCTTGCGGGCAACGATCAGTAGGCCCGAGGTGTCCCGATCGATCCGGTGGACCAGTTCAAGCAGGCGCGCCTGAGGCCTGGCGGCCCGCAACTGTTCGATGACCCCGAAACTCACCCCGCTGCCGCCATGGACCGCCACCCCGACCGGCTTGTCGATGACGAGCAGGGCTTCATCCTCCTAGACGATCGGAAACGCGCCCGGCGGCGCGGTCGGGACCGGCCTCTCGGCCACCCGAACCGGCGGGATCCGGACCAGGTCGCCTGCATTGAGCCGCTGCTGGGGATCTGCGCGGCCACTGTTGACCCGCACTTCGCCGCTGCGCACGATCCGGTAGATGCGGCTCTTGGGCACGCCCTTGAGCTCGCCGAGCAGAAAATTGTCGAGACGCTGGCCGGCATGGTCTTCGTCGATACGGACCTGGCGCACCGCAGGCTGCCGGGTCGCGGACGTCCCCGCCTTGGATGGGCCTGCCGTCGATCTGGCCGCCGGAACATTCATTCGCTGTATACTCTAGGATGTTGCGAAGCGGGCGACCGCCGTTCGTCGCAGCCCACCATTGTAATGGTGCCCTGTGATCGGCGACACCCAGGTCCTCTTGAAGCCGCAACAACCCGAATGCAATCGCGGCGCCGAATGGTTCGGCGCGCGGAGACTACGCAAGAATCAGCAAAACGAACCGAGGCCGGTAGGCCCATTTGCAGCGCCGAGTCGCTGCTGGCTGCCCCTTCCCATCTGACCATTCCAAGCGATGCCCGAACTGACCTCCTCCCCGCTGAGTGCCCTCCCCGGCACGCGGACGAGCGCGCGCCGCCGGAACCCGATGCGTTTTGACCGGTCACGCCCAGCGCGCTGACCCTCCGATGAAGCGTTGATCCGCTGGCCCCGCGCACTACGCCAGATGCGCGACTGAAAGGTATCGGATGAAACGCATGCTGTTCAACGCGACGCACTCGGAAGAGCTGCGCGTCGCCATCGTCGAAGGCCAGAAGCTGATCGACATCGACATCGAGTCGGCGGGCCGCGAATCCCGAAAGAGCAATATCTATAAGGGCGTGGTCACCCGCGTCGAGCCCAGCCTGGAAGCCTGTTTCGTCAATTACGGCGAAGACCGACACGGCTTCCTGCCCTTCAAGGAAATCTCCAAGAACTACTTCCGCGAGGGCGTCAGCGCCCGTGACGCGCGCATCCAAGACGCGGTGAAGGAAGGCGACAACCTGCTGGTGCAGGTGGAGAAGGAAGA
>CAIXXI010000534.1 GCA_903923345.1 uncultured Burkholderiales bacterium
ATCGAATCGAATGTGCTGGTCGATGATGGCCAGATGGTGGTGCTCGGCGGCCTCATCGAGGAGCGCCTCGAGGGGAACATCAGCATGGTGCCCGGCCTGGGTCGGCTGCCCGTGCTCGGCAATCTGTTTCGCTACGACAACCGCAAGCGGGTCAAGACCAACCTGATGGTCTTTCTGCGCCCGATCGTGCTGCGCAACCCGGATGCGTCCTACGGTGTGACCGCTGACCGATACGACTACATCCGCCTGATGCAGGGCGATTCCCGCGTCACACCCAGCGAGTTGCTGCCCGAGAGGCAGATGCGCCCGTCGGTGATCACGCCGATGCCGCCCCGTCCGGGCACGGCCGGCATTGCGCCGCCGAGCGTGGCTCCGGCGATCAATGAGGCGATGCCTGACCGCTGGCGCGCCGTCGTCCCCAGCCCAAATGGCGCGGTACCGCTCGGTGCGCCGGCGTCGGGCAACGGCAGTGAAGGTGTGCCGGGGGCAACTGATCCGGCGCAGCCGCCGGCGACCTCGGGTGCGGTCATCCAGACTGCACCCAACGAAGTCATCATCCCGCGCACCCTGAGTGCACCGGGCGCTTCCTCGAATTGATCGGGTGGGCCCATGCCCGGTGCCAAGTCCTGAACGCAGCGTCGTGATCCGATGAGCCAGGTTTCCCCTGCCCGATATGTTCCCTATGGATATGCCCGCCAGAACCAGTTGCTGGTGTCGGCGGTGTCGGGCGATGCCATCGAGGTCTGGGTTGGCGAGACCACGCCGGCCCATGCGCTGGCTGAACTGACCCGAACGCTGCCGATGCGCGTGGTGCCGGTTCGAAAGCCGGCTGCTGAACTGGCTGCAGCGATCGCAAGCGCCTATGCCCAGCAGGAAGGCTCGGCCGCATCGGTGGTCGATGAGGTCGAGAGTGACCTCGATCTGTCCCGGCTCTTGCAGGACATCCCCAAGATCGAGGACTTGCTCGAGACCGAAGACGACGCGCCGATCATCCGCATGATCAACGCGCTGCTGACGCAGGCTGCACGCGACGGTGCCTCCGACATCCACATCGAGCCGTTCGAGTCGTACTCCATGGTGCGGTTTCGCGTCGATGGTGCCTTGCGCGACGTGGTTCGGCCCAAGCGTGAGCTGCATGCCGCACTGGTCTCGCGCATCAAGATCATGGCGAGCCTGGACATCGCAGAAAGCGGCTGCCCCAGGATGGCCGCATCACCTTGCGAATCGGTGGCCGTGCGGTCGATGTGCGGGTCTCGACCCTGCCAACCGGTCACGGCGAACGCGCGGTGCTGCGCCTGCTCGAGAAGGAAGCCGGTCGACTCGATCTGGGCAAGCTCGGTATGGCCACCGAGACGCTGGCGAGCTTTGACCGTCTGGTGCACCAGCCCCACGGCATCGTGCTGGTGACCGGGCCGACCGGCTCGGGCAAGACCACAACCCTGTACTCGGCCCTGAACCGTATCGACTCGACCACCGTCAACGTGATGACGGTCGAGGATCCGATCGAATACGACCTCGAGGGCATCGGCCAGACGCAGGTCAATGCCCGCATCGACATGACCTTCGCCAAGGCGCTGCGCTCGATCCTTCGCCAGGACCCGGATGTCATCATGATTGGCGAAATCCGCGACCTCGAGACCGCGCAGATCGCGGTGCAGGCTTCGCTGACCGGGCACCTGGTGCTCGCGACCCTGCACACCAATGATTCGGTCTCGGCGGTTACCCGCCTCATCGACATGGGTGTGGAACCCTTCCTGCTGTCCTCGAGCCTGCTGGGCATTGGCGCTCAGCGTTTGGTGCGGCGCCTGTGCACGCAGTGCCGTCAGCCCGATCCTGCGGTTCCTGGCACCTGGCGCGCCGTGGGTTGCCTGGCCTGCAACCGAACCGGCTATGCAGGCCGCACTGGCATCTATGAGCTGCTGGTGGTCGATGACGACGTCCGTGCGCTGATCCACCGCAATGCCGGCGAGGGCGATATCCGCAGCGTGGCACAGCGCCACGGCATGCAGAACATGCGCGACGACGGCCAGCGCTGGGTCAGAGATGGCATCACCTCGCTCGACGAGGTGGTACGCGTGACGCGCGACTGATGCCAGCCTTTCGCTTCGAGGCGGCCACCGGAACAGGGCGCATCGAGCGCGGCGTGGTCGATGCCGACAGCGCGAAAATGGCCCGCGGTGTATTGCGCGATCGCGGTCTGACGCCGATCGCGGTCTCGCCGCTCGAAGACGGTTCGGCCAAGGGCAACGTCAATCTGGCACTGGGCTCGCGCCTGCGTGATGCCGATCTCGCGTTGGCAACCCGCCAGCTGGCCAGCCTGCTGACGGCCCGATTGCCCCTGGAGCGGGCGCTCTCGGTCGTGGTCGAACAGGCCGAGCGCGCGATCGTGCGCGAGCGCTTCGCAGCAGTACGCAGCGAAGTGGTCGCCGGTCAGACGCTGGCGGCTTCGCTGGGAAAATTCCCTCGCGATTTTCCGGATGTCTACCGCGCACTGGTGGCTGCCGGCGAGCAATCGGGTGATCTCGGTCTGGTGATGTCTCGGCTGGCCGACTATGTCGAATCGCGCACCGCGCTGGCTCAGAAGGTCAAGCTGGCCTTCACCTATCCGGCCATCGTCACGGTGGTTGCGCTCGCCGTGATCATCGCCCTGCTGACCTATGTGGTGCCGCAGGTCGTGGGTGTGTTCACGCAGACCAAGCAGAAGCTGCCGTTTCTGACGGTCGCGCTGATTGCCGCTTCGGATTTCCTTCGTCACTGGGGTTGGCTGCTGGCGCTCTTGCTGATCGGTGCGGGTTTCGCCGCGCGCAGCCTGCTCAAGAGTCCTTCGCTGCGCCTGGGCTGGCATACCCGGCAGTTGCGATGGCCACTGATCGGTCGACTCATCAAGGGGGTCAACACCGCCCGGTTTGCCTCGACCCTGGCCATTCTCACCGCAAGCGGTGTGCCCTTGATCAAGGCGCTCGATGCGGGCGCTCGCACCCTGACCAACGATGCGCTGCGGGCGAATGTCGACGATGCGATCGCACGGGTTCGCGAAGGCACGAGCCTGTCGCGAGCACTGGCGGCGGGGGCTCAGTTTCCGCCGGTCATGATCCACATGATCGCCAGTGGCGAGGCCACCGGCGAATTGCCCGAGATGCTCGGGCGTACGGCGCAGACCCTGTCTGGGGAAGTCGAGCGCCGCACGCTCGCCCTGACCAGCCTGCTCGAGCCGCTGCTGATCCTGGTCATGGGCGGGGTGGTCCTGATGATCGTGCTGGCGGTGCTGCTGCCGATCATCGAGATTAACCAGCTGGTTCGCTGACCCCTTATTTGGGCGCGCTGGCCAGGGCTGCCCAGACCCGGGCCGGCGTGAAGGGCATGTCCATGGCAGGCACACCGCGTCCGCGCAGTGCATCGCTCATGGCATTGACCAGCGCCGGCATCGAACCCGAACACCCTGACTCGCCCACACCCTTGGCGCCGAGCGCATTGAGCGTGGTCGGCACCGGGTTGTAGTCGTTGCGGATGTTGTTGATCCAGCCGGCGCGCGGCATCGGGTAGTCCATGAAGCTGCCGGTCAGCAACTGCCCGGTCTCGTCGTCATAGATGATGTGCTCGCCAAAGACCTGGCCCGCGCCTTGCAGCACGCCGCCATGGACCTGACCCTGAACCAGCTGCGGGGAGATCACCAGGCCGAGGTCATCGATCGCGTTGTAGGCGATGACTTCGGTCACGCCGGTGTTCGGGTCGACTTCGACTTCGGCGACATGGCAGCCATTCGGGAAGGTCATGCCCGAGGTGGCTTCGCCTTCGCAATCGAGGGGATGTGCCGCACCATTGGCGGCTAGTTTGCCGGCAAGCTCGAGCAGCGCGACGCTGCGTGCGCCTGCGTGGAAGGCGCCGTTGCGGTAGTCCAGTGATTCGGGCGCTGCATCGAGCATCGATGCAGCATGCGGACGTGCGACTTCGAGGATTCGGGCCACCAGCATCTTGCAGGCGCTGCCTGCGCCGTACAGCGAACGCGAGCCGCCGGTGCCATTGCCGACCAGCTCCTGGGTCGGGTCACTGGCCCGATACCGGACCTGGCTGGTTTCGATGCCCAGGCCGTCGGCGACGATCTTGGCAAACGAGGTTTCATGGCCCTGACCGGATGATCCGGTCACACCGAACACCTGCACGACGCCGGCCTCGCTGAAGCGAGCCGACACCACGTCTTTGGGGGCACCGCCTGCGCCGGAGGCTTCCAGGTAGCAGCCAAAGCCGAAGCCGCGGATGCGGCCACGCCGGGCGGCTTCTTCGCGTCGGGCTGCAAAGCCGGCAAAGTCAGCCATCACAAGCGCCTTGTCCATCGTGCCTTCGAAGTCGCCGCCGTCGTAGACCGTGCCATTGGCGGTCGTGTACGGGAAGGCGCTGTTCGGGATGAAATTGCGCCGGCGCAGTTCGATCCGGTCGATGCCATGCTGGGCCGCGGCTTCGTCGATCAGCCGCTCGATTGCGTAGGCAATGTCAGGACGGCCCGCACCCCGATAGGCCGACACCGGCACGGTGTTGGTGTAGATCAGCTCCTGGCGGCAATACAGGGCAGGGGCCTTGTAGACGCCACCCATTGTCACTGCGAGATTCCGGGTGCCGATGAAGGCCTGGAAATAGCAGGTGTAGGCACCCAGATCGGCCTGATCGTCCCAGCGGATGGCCAGGATGTTGAAGTCGGCGTCCATCGCCAGATGGCCAGTCAGCGTGAGTGCGCGGCCGTGCCATTCAGAG
>CAIXXI010000535.1 GCA_903923345.1 uncultured Burkholderiales bacterium
AGCCGCAATCAGTGTGCTGGCGCTGCTGGCCTCGGGCAATCTGCGGGCACGCGCTCGGGTGCTGCTGGCCAAGCACTTTTTCAGCTACCGCTACGACTATCGTGCCGAGTGGCTCAAGCTCACCGAGCTGGTCGCCCAACCCGATTCAGACGGGCAGGATGCCCACTCGCTGGCACACCGAAGCCTGCAAGGTCTGTCCGACCTGGTCGAGAGCCCAGGTGGCGCCTTATGGCTGCGCAACGATGAAGGCAAATGGGTCTGCACAGCCCATCGCAAGCTGCCGAGTCGCCCGGCCTTCGAGGCGCACGAGCCACTGGTGTCGTTTCTGTCCCGCACCACCTGGATCGTCGACATCCCCGAGTGGCAGGTCGAACCTGATCTTTATGAAGGCCTGCAGCTGCCCGATTCAATGCAATCAGACCCACAGGCCTGGCTGATCGTGCCGCTGGTGCTGCATGACGACCTCATCGGATTCGTGCAGCTCCAGAAGCCGGTCGCCCCAATCGCCCTGGACTGGGAAGTGCGCGACATCCTCAAGACCGCCGGCCGTCAGGTCGCGGGGTATCTCGCCGTCCAGGAGACCGTCGAGAAGCTGGTTCAGGCGCGCCAATTCGACTCCTTCAACCGCATGAGCGCTTTCGTGGTGCACGACCTCAAGAACCTGGTCGCGCAGTTGTCGCTGATGCTCAAGAACGCTGCCCGGCATCGCGACAACCCCGAGTTTCAGCAGGACATGCTCGAGACCGTCGAGAATGTCTGCGACCGGATGCAGGCCCTGCTGCTGCAACTGCGGGTGGGCGCAAAGCCCATCGAGCAGGCCGCACCGGTCTCTTTGAGCGACGCCCTGCAGGGCGCTCTGGCCTCGAAGAGGGGACATGCAATCCAACCCCTGTTGCAAATCGATCCGACCGCTGAAGGGGTCGATGTGGTCGCCCATCGGGACCGCCTCGAACGCGTGATCGGCCATCTGATACAAAACGCACTCGAAGCCACGCCGCCCGGTGGCACGGTTCGCATCGATGCCCGGTGTGATCCAGCGGGCGCGGTGGTTCAGGTGATCGACAGCGGACGCGGCATGAGTCGCGACTTCATCGAGACGCAGTTGTTCAAACCCTTCAGTTCCACCAAGGAGCACGGCATGGGCGTCGGTGCGTTCGAGAGCCGCGAATACATCCGCGAGGTCGGCGGCTCATTGGCGGTCGACAGCCGCGAAGGCGCAGGCACCACCTTCACCCTGCGTCTGCCGGCGCGCCAGCCTGCAAAAGACCGCTTGCAGCCCGCACCGGGCGTGCAGCATTAAGAGCCAGCAATGTCCGACGAACGCCTTCCCCTGTTGATGGTCGAAGATGACCGCGGTCTGCAAAAGCAGATGCGCTGGAGCTTTGACGACTACGAAGTCATCTTTGCCGAGGATCGCGACAGTGCCATCGCCGCGCTGCGTCGCTACGAGCCTGCGGTGATGACCCTGGACCTGGGGCTGCCGCCCGACCCGGACACCACCGCTCAGGGGTTTCGCATCCTTGAAGAAGTGCTCACCCTTGCGCCCGCCACCAAGGTCATCGCCCTGACCGGCCAGAACGACCGTTCCAATGCGGTGCGCGCCATCGGTCTGGGTGCGTATGACTTCTTTGCCAAACCGTTCGAGGCCGAAACCCTGGGCATGGTGATCGCTCGGGCGTTCCGGGTCGCTGACCTCGAGCGCGAGAATCAGCGGCTGATGCAGTCCCGCCTGGGCGAAGGCATGACCGGCCTGATCACGCGTGACCCCGGCATGCTCAAGATCAGCCGCCAAGTGGAGCGACTGGCCCCCACGCAGGCCACGGTGCTGCTGCTGGGCGAGTCTGGCACCGGCAAGGAAGTGCTGGCGCGGGCATTGCACAGCGGCTCACCGCGCAAGGACAAGCGCTTCGTGGCCATCAACTGCGCGGCCATCCCTGACGCCCTGCTCGAGTCGGAACTGTTCGGCTATGAAAAAGGCGCATTCACCGGCGCTGCCAAGACCACGCCCGGAAAGATCGAGACCGCCGACGGCGGCACGCTGTTTCTGGATGAAATCGGTGATCTGCCGATGGCGCTTCAGGCCAAGCTGCTGCGCTTCTTGCAGGAGCGGGTGATCGAGCGGGTGGGCGGGCGACAGGAACTGCCAGTCGATGTGCGGGTGGTCTGTGCCACCCACCGCAATCTGCGTGAGCGAATCACCGAAGGCGCATTCCGCGAAGACCTGTTTTATCGCCTGACCGAGATGATCGTGAACATTCCGCCGCTGCGCGAGCGGCAGGGCGATGCGCAATTACTGGCGCATGCCTTCGTGCAGCGATTTGCCCGCGACAATGGCCGCGACCGCCTGGCGCTTCGTGATGACGCACTCGATGCCATTGCCCAGCACCGCTGGCCGGGCAATGTGCGTGAACTGGAAAACGCGATCAAGCGGTCGGTGATCATGGCCGATGGCGAATCCATCACCGCCGAGGATCTCGGCCTGGAAGCGCCCGAAGTCCCGGAAATGTTCAATCTTCGACAGGTTCGCGATGAGGCCGAGAAGCAGGCGGTGCTGAAGGTCATGGCCCGATGCGACGGCAATATCGTTCGCGCCGCCGAATTACTCGGCGTGAGTCGGCCCACCTTGTATGACCTGCTCAACCGGCTCGGACTTCGCTAAGCCCCGCCCTTAGGACTGAATGAATCATGAACACCAGAATGCTCCCGACCCAGAGACTCAGGCCAATCGCCAGCCGGCTGTCTGCCCTTGCGCTGTGCGCAACCCTGCTGAGTGCCTGCGGCGCTCAGAGTGCTGACAAGCTGCTCGAGCAGGCCAAGACGGCACTGTCGAAAAGTGACAATAAAACCGCTGAAATTCACCTGAAGAACCTGTTGCAGCAGCAACCGGACAACAGTGAGGCGCGGCTGCTTCTGGCGGGTCTGCACAGCGCCAACCGCGACGAGGTGTCAGCCGAGAAGGAATGGCGCCGCGCGCTCGAGTCCGGCATGTCCGCAGACAGGGCACTGCCCGGCTTGATGGCGTCGCTGGTGAATTCGGGTCGTGCCAAGGAAGCACTGGAAGCGGCCGAAAAATACAAGGTCAGCGAGGCGCAGGCCAGTGCTGAAGTCGCCTACTGGAGTGCACGCGCCTACCTCGATACCAACGCGCCCGCCAAGGCAGATGCCGCATTCAAGCAGGCCCTGGTGTTCAAGCCCGATTACCTTCCGGCCCAGGTTGCAGTGATTCAACGCCAGGTGGCCCGGGGCGATCTCGCTGGCGCCCGTAACGCGGTCGATGCCCTCCTGGCCAAGGCTCCGGCGCTCGTGGAAGCGCTGCTGCTCAAGGCCGATTTGCAACTTGCAGCAGGCGAAATCGCTGCAGCCCAGGAAACCCTGTCAAAGGCGATCGAAGCCGACCCCAGGGGTCTGCCCGCACGGGTCAAGATGATCGCGCTCTTGTCGGAGCATAAAGACACGGCCGGTGCAGATGCTCAGTACAACGAGCTCGCGAAGATTGCGCCGAACCTGCCGGTGACGCTCTTTTTGCGGGCCCTGCTGGATTTTCGCAGCAATAAGACCGATGCAGCCGCGAACGCGGTGCAGCAGGCTCTGAAGGCATCACCCGAGTATGTGCCCGCGCTTGCGCTGGCGGCCAACATCGCCATGGCACAGAACTCCCTGGAGCAGGCCGAATCCTATGCCCGTCAGGTGACCAACCTCGCACCGGATGCAATCCAGGGCACCCGCATGCTCGCCGCAGTGCACCTGCGTCGCAATGACTTCGACAAGGCCTTGCAAGTTTCGAAGGCAAAGATCGATCGCGGCGTCGAAGACCCGACCCTGCTGGCCATCGCCGGGGAAGCCGCACTGCGGCGCAATGACATTCCGACTGCAACCGAATACCTGGCCCGGGCCGCAAAGCTCGATCCCAAAGATCCGAACAAGCGCACGGTGCTGGGCCTCGCCGGGCTGGCAGGCGGCAATGCCCAGATGGGCTTTTCTGAACTGCAAACCGCAGTTGACCTCGACGCCGATGCCACCCAGGCCGACCTGGCGCTGATCACCGAGCGGCTGCGCGCAAAGCAGTACGACCAGGCGCTGGCCGCGGTCGAACGGCTGGAAAAAAAGCAGCCTCAAAAAGCACTGCCGCATAACCTGCGCGGCACGGTGCTTCTGGGCAAGGGCGACAAAGCGGCTGCCCGCGCGAGCTTCGAGAAGGCACTGACCCTTGAGCCCGGGTTTTTCCCGGCAGCGGCCAACCTCGCCCAGCTGGATCTGGCTGACAAAAAAGACGAGGTCGCGAAAAATCGTTTTTCCGAATTGCTCAAGAGCGATCCGAAGAATATCCAGGCCCTGGTCGCACTGGCCCAACTGACGGCCCGCACCGGCGGGTCGGCAGAGGAAGTCACCCGACTGCTGACCCAAGCGCAGGAAATCAATCCGTCGGCTGTTGAGCCGCTGATCGCACTGGCTCAGCAGCAGGTGCAAGCCGGCAAGCCGCGTGACGCGATTCCGCTGGTTCAACGGGCGGTGGCGCAGCAACCCGACAATGTCCAGCTGCTCGATGCTCTGGGCACCTTGTACCTGCGCGCCGACGAGAAGCAGCAGGCCATCGACACCTTCGAGAAAATCGTTCGCCTGTATCCGAATTCCGCACCGCTGCACCTGCGCCTGGGCGAAATCAAGGCCTCGCTGGGAGACACCAATGGCGCACTGACCAGCTTCAAGCAGGCCGCTGAGCTGGACCGCAAGGCGCCCGGCCCGCAGTTCGGTATTGCGGCCATGCTGCTCAAGGACGGCAAGAAAGACGAAGCCCTGAAGGTCGCCAAGACTCTTCAGCAACAGTTGCCCAACAGTGCAGTCGGCCTGTCACTTGAAGGCGATCTGCTGGCCGCCGACA
>CAIXXI010000536.1 GCA_903923345.1 uncultured Burkholderiales bacterium
CGCATTATCGCCGATGCAAAAAAAACGGCGCCGGGCGAACCCGGCGCCGATCGCGCCCCGAATGAGAGGAGGAGAGGAGAGTTCGGGGCTGTCCGATGGGGATCAGGAGTGGTAGGCCGACTCGCCGTGCGAGGTGATGTCCAGACCTTCGCGCTCTTCGTCTTCAGGAACCCGCAGGCCGACGACCATGTCGACGATCTTGTAGGAGATGAACGACACCACACCGGACCAGATGATGGTGGTCAGGACTGCCTGCAACTGAACCCAGACCTGATTGCCGATCGAGTAGTCGGCACTTGCAGCGTTGGCGACGTAGTCAAAGATGCCCGTGCCACCGAGTGAGGGCGATGCGAAGACACCGGTCAGGAGCGCGCCCAGGATACCGCCGAGGCCATGGACGCCGAACACGTCGAGCGAATCATCTGCGCCCAACAGACGCTTCAGACCGCTGACACCCCACAGACACACGACACCGGCAAGCAGACCGATCACGATGGCTCCCATCGGACCGACGAAGCCGCAAGCCGGGGTGATGGCAACCAGGCCGGCCACTGCGCCAGAGGCTGCGCCGAGCATCGAGGGCTTGCCCTTGCTCATCCATTCGGCAAACGACCAGGCCAGAACGGCAGCCGCGGTGGCAACGAATGTGTTGACGAAGGCGAGGCCCGCCACACCATTGGCTTCAAGGTTGGAGCCGACGTTGAAGCCGAACCAGCCCACCCACAGCAGCGATGCACCGATCATGGTGAATGCCAGGGAATGCGGAGCCATTGCTTCGCGGCCGTAACCGACCCGCTTGCCCAGCAGATAGGCGCCCACCAGTCCGGCGATACCCGCGTTGACGTGAACCACCGTGCCGCCTGCGAAGTCCAGAGCGCCCTTGGCCCAGAGCCAGCCTGCATTCGCAGTGACCGCTTCAAGGGTCGCAGCGTCGGTGATTGCATCCGGACCATCCCAGTACCAGACCATATGGGCAATCGGGATGTACGAGAAGGTGAACCACAGCAGGCAAAAGAGCAGCACGGCCGAGAACTTGATGCGCTCGGCGAAGGCGCCAATGATCAGTGCCGGCGTGATGGCTGCGAAGGTGCACTGGAAGGCGATGAAGATGTACTCAGGGATGTAGACACCCTTGCTGAAGGTGGCCGCGACCGAATCCGGCGTCACCCCCTTCAGGAACAGCTTGTCGAAGGTGCCGAAGAAGGTTCCAGCCCCGCCAAAAGCCAGCGTGTAGCCGTAAATCACCCACAGCACAGTGATCATCGAGAAGACCACCAGCACCTGCATCAGGATCGACAGCATGTTCTTGGATCGGACCAGTCCGCCGTAGAACAGGGCCAAACCGGGGATGGTCATGAGAATGACCAGCACGGTGGCCGCGATCATCCAGGCGGTATCGCCCTTGTTGGGGACGGGCGGGGCAGCCGCTGCGGGTGCTTCGGCAGGAGCGGCCTCAGCCTTGGCCGGTTCGGCGGCAGCCGCCGGTGCCGCGACTGCCTTGGCGGGTTCAGCGGCGGCCGGGGCAGCCTGAGCCAGCACGATCGGTGCTGGCGAGACAGCAACCGGGTCAGCCGCGATGGCGACTGTCCAGGGTGCCAGACCCAGCGCTGCAATCAGCGCCAGGGTTCGAGCGATGCGTTTCATGATGGATTCCTCCTGGGCGTGTTTCGCTGAATGCGTGGGTCAGAGCGCTTCGGCGCCGGTCTCGCCGGTGCGGATGCGCACGACCTGTTCGAGGTCGTAGACGAAAATTTTGCCGTCGCCGATCTTGCCGGTCTTGGCAGCGGTCTCGATGGCCTCAACGGCACGGTCGACGAGTTCGGCTGAGACGGCGGCTTCGATCTTGACCTTGGGCAGGAAGTCGACGACGTACTCTGCGCCGCGGTACAGCTCGGTGTGGCCTTTCTGGCGGCCAAAGCCCTTCACCTCGGTGACGGTGATGCCCTGCACGCCGATGCCCGAGAGGGCTTCGCGCACTTCGTCGAGCTTGAAGGGCTTGATGATGGCGGTGATCAGTTTCATGGGATTCCCCAGTGATGCGTTGGACGCGGGGCACAGCCCCGCGCCGGGATCAGAAGGTCTTGGACAGCGAGAAGACGACGGTGGTGTCGCCCAGGGTCTTCGTGCGACCCGAGCCGTCGACTGCGTAGTACAGATTCTTGTCAGCGTTGGTGCCCACGATGGCCGCACCCAGCATGAAGCCGTTGTAGATGTCGTAGTTCACGCCGATTTTGTAGTCCCAGTAGCTGAGATCGCCGTAATTCTTGACGCTCTGGTAACCCACGTGCGCGACCAGGGTGGTCTTGGCGAAGATCTCACCGGTATAGCCAAGGTCGATGTAGTAGGAACCCTTGGAGCCGCTGCCGCCAACCGTGCTGCTCAGGCCAAAGAAATCACTGAGAGCGTAGTAGACCTTGCCGCTGAAGGGCCCCATCGAGGCGCCGAAATAGACCTCGAGGTTGTCGTACTTGGGCTTGCCGGTGAAGCCGTTGTAGAAAGCACCGGGGTAGTAATACTGCAGCAAGCCGATGTCCAGGGTGATGTCACCGCCCACCGGGAACTTGTAGCCGCCGTAGAAGTCCATCTCGATGCCGCCGCCGTTCGGAAACTGGTTACCCGAGACACTCGAGTTCCAGGTGCCGACGTAAAAGCCGCTTTCATGAGCGTAATCGAAGCCGCCCTGGATGGCCGGCTGCTTGAAGGTCTGGGAGATTCCACGGAATCGGTAGTCAGAGACGAGCGAAATGTTGCCGGTGAGGGGGCTGGCGGCAGCGGCCTCGGTCTTCGGCGCTTCAGCCGGTGCTGTCTGGGCATCAGCCAGGGCGGGCGAAAGCATGGCAACAGCGGAGAGGGCGATCAGGGTCAGTTTCATGGACACTCCAGACAGGTTCGCGGATTGTTGATCTCATCCGTCACGAGGGACGAAGGGTGGATACACCTAAGCACTAACCATGCCAGACGAAATTGCACCAGTGCGGATCAATTCCGGGCGCTCCGCGACAAGATGACCGAGCCATTACGCACCAAACTTGTGCAATCTCGTTCGCGGTGCGGCGTGATCCGATGCAGGAATCAGCCAACTGTATTGGGATTCCAGGAGGGTGAGATCGGCCTCAGGGCTTAGATCTCAGGTCTGAGCCGGGCAGTCGGTCCTTGAAAACCTGCGTGCTAGACTCGTTTCACCCTTTCAGGAGCCGATTCCATGGACCGACAATCGATCTTCCAGGACGTCCAGAACCGCATCACCGAACTGATCCGTTCAAGCCCGGCTGCGGACGTCGAGCGCAATGTCAAAGCCATGCTCTCGCAAACCTTCCAGCGCATGGATCTGGTCACCCGTGAGGAGTTCGACACCCAGGTCGATCTGACGGTCAGGCTGCGCCAGCGCATCGAAGCCCTGGAGACCCAAATCGCCGACCTGACCACACGCTCAAACCAATCTTGAGTTAGTAAACGCTCACTGTCTGACCGAGGCCCATGGCACTTGCAGTCGTTAGAAGCCGGGGGCTGGTCGGCATCGAAGCGCCACCGGTCAGCGTCGAAGTGCATCTGGCCAACGGCCTGCCCGCTTTCAATCTCGTCGGACTGCCTGATGTTCAAGTCCGCGAAAGCCGGGAGCGGGTCCGCGCTGCCTTGCTGAGCGCAGGCTTCGAGTTTCCCAACCGCCGCATCACGGTCAATCTGGCTCCAGCCGATCTGCCCAAAGGCTCTGGCCGGTTTGACCTGCCGATCGCAATCGGCATCCTGGCCGCTTCAGTCGGACTGAACGCGTCGCGGCTGGAACCGGTCGAGCTGATGGGTGAGTTGTCCCTGACCGGTGAGTTGCGCCCGGTACGGGGTGCGCTGGTCCTGGCGCTTGCGGTCAGCCGCAGCACCGTGCGCAGGCTGCTCATCCTGCCAGCCGAGAGCGCCAAGGAAGCGGCAGCAGCCCGCTACCCGGGAGTGCGCTGCGCACACCATCTGCGGGAGGTCTGGCAATCCATCGCTGAAGGTGTGCCGCTGTCCTGCCCAGCCAGCCCCGACCCTGGTGACGCTGCACACGCGGCCGATTCCGAGCTTCGTCTTGGCCAGGATATCCACCCAGACCTGGCTGATGTCCGCGGACAGGTCGGTGCGCGTCGAGCACTGGAGCTGGCTGCTGCGGGCGGCCACAGTCTGCTCCTGATCGGGCCACCGGGCACAGGCAAGTCGATGCTGGCCGCCCGACTCCCCGGCCTGCTGCCGCCCATGACAGACCAGGAAGCACTTGAATCCGCGGCCGTGCAATCGCTGTCGAGTGGCGGATTCAAGCCTGAACGATGGGGTCGACGGCCGTTTCGCGCACCGCATCACTCAGCCTCGGCCCCGGCTCTGATCGGCGGCGGCAGCACACCCCGCCCGGGCGAGGTGTCGTTGGCCCACCGTGGCGTCCTGTTCCTGGACGAGCTCGGTGAATTTCAACGGGCTGCCCTCGAGACGCTGCGCGAACCCCTCGAAACCGGACGGGTCGCCATCTCAAGAGCCGCGGCACAGGCGGAATTCCCTGCAGGCTTTCAGCTGGTCGCCGCCATGAACCCCTGCCCCTGCGGCTACCTCGGTCACTCGTCGGGTCGCTGTCGCTGCTCGACAGACGACGTCGCCCGTTACAGAGCGCGTTTGTCCGGGCCTCTGCTCGATCGCATCGACATGCACGTTGAGGTCCCATGTCTGCCAGCTGCCGAGCTGTTGTGCGCCCCCTGCGGCGAATCGAGCCAGACCGTGCGCGAGCGGGTGCTGACCTCGCGTGATCGCGCGCTGCAACGCCAGTCGGTTCCGAATGCCGCACTTGAAGGCCCAGCCATCGACCAGCACTGCGCGCTGGATGCAGCCGGACGCACGATGCTGAGCGCAGCAATCGAGCGACTCAGCCTGTCGGCCCGTGCAGTGCCGCGGGT
Source organism: uncultured Burkholderiales bacterium (assembly GCA_903923345.1). Lineage (GTDB taxonomy): Bacteria > Pseudomonadota > Gammaproteobacteria > Burkholderiales > Burkholderiaceae_E > UBA4615. The sequence continues at coordinate 4,914 of CAIXXI010000536.1, forward strand.
CCTGAAACTGGCCCGCACGATTGCCGACCTGGCATCGGCCGAGCACATCCTCGGCGCGCACCTGGCGCAAGCCATCTCTTATCGACGACTCGCCCTTTAAGGAACACGCCATGAATGTCCGCGCCACGCCCGAAGTCATCGACGTCATCTCGGATGTCGTCTGCCCCTGGTGCTATATCGGGAAGCGGCACCTCGAAGCGTCGCTGGCCAAACTTCCGCCGGAGTCGCGGCCGCTTGTTCGATGGCATCCGTTTCAGCTCAATCCTGATCTGCCCGCGCAGGGCATCGATCGACGCAGCTATCTCGAAACCAAATTCGGCGGCGCAGATCGAGCCGCGCAAATCTACGAGCGCGTCCGAGAAGCAGGCCGGGCTGCCGGACTGGAACTGGATTTTGATCGGATCGAACGTCAGCCCAACACGATTGATGCCCACCGCCTGATCGCCTGGGCACAAACCGATGGGCAGGACTCTGACGCACTGGTCGAAGCCCTGTTTCGGGCGTACTTCATCGAAGGCCGATTCATCGGCGACCGATCGGTTCTAGCCGAGATTGCACAGACATGCGGATACGACGCCGCACAGGCCAAGGCGATGCTGGACAGTGACCTTGGTCTGGCCGAGATCGAGGACATGGGCCAGCGAACCCGGCAAATGGGCATCACCGGCGTTCCCTTTTTTGTTTTCAATGAACGCGTCGGCGTCTCGGGCGCGCAGGGTGCCGTGACATTGGCAGACGCATTGGCGAAATCGCGCGAGGCGGCCTGATCACCACGCCGATAGAATCACGCTCGATCCAAACGATAATCAGGAGACCCACCCATGACCACGGCCGACGCGCTCACGCCCAGCCCAGCCCCCCTTGCCGGACTGAACATCATTGAACTGCATGCGATCGGTCCCGTGCCGTTTGCAGGCCAACTGCTGCGCAGCCTCGGCGCCACCGTGCAGCGCGTCTCTCCGCCGGCCGACCCTGGCCTGGGGGTGAGCATGGACCCGCAGTTCGACCTCTCCAATCACGGCAAGATCCCGGTCGCCATCGACATGAAATCGGCCGACGGTCTGGCCCGCGCCCGGGCGCTCATCGACAAGGCCGATGTGCTGATGGAAGGATTTCGTCCCGGCGTTCTTGAGCGCCTGGGCCTGGCGCCGGCCACGCTGCTGGCCAGCAATCCTCGGCTGGTGATCGGACGCCTGTCGGGTTGGGGCACCGATGGCGTTCTTGCGCCGCGTGCCGGTCACGACATCAACTATCTGGCCATGTGCGGCCTGCTGCATGCCATTGGCACGGCCGACGATCCGGTGCCTCCCCTGAATGTCGTTGGCGACTATGGCGGCGGTGCGATGCACCTGACCGTCGGCATTCTCTCTGCACTGGTGCGTCGCTCGATCGACGGTCGTGGCGGCGTGGTCGAATCGAGCATCCTTGCAGGCTCGGTCGGACTGTCTCACCTGTTCTACGGCCTCATTGCCGCTGGCCGATGGAATACCAAGCGGGTGAACAACATGCTTGACGGCGCGCCGCCCTACTATCGGGTCTACCGCACGTCCGACGGCAAGCACATGGCTGTCGGTGCAATTGAGCCCAAGTTCTATGCCGAGCTGGTCAAAATGACCGGCCTGCAAGGCGAAATCAATCTGTCGACCCAGAACGACCGCAGCACCTGGGAAGCCACGGCGGCGAGTTTTGCCAGACGCTTTGCACAGCGCACCCGCGACGAATGGGGCACCGATTGCGAACGCTTCGATGCCTGCACGTCACCCGTGCTCGACTTCCTCGAAGCCGCGGCACACCCGCACAATCAGGCCAACCACCTCTACAGCACCCAGCCGTTTGCCAAACCCGACCAGATTCTGAACTTCACTCGGTAAGCTCAGGGCAGGGCCAAAGAGAAGCAGTGCCGGGCGTGAAGCAGATGCGACCCGCCTGGCACTGATCAGCGCCCGCCCCAACGCCGCGGCCAAAGGACAAACAAGACCAGGCACACGCCGTGCAGGGCGGCCAGGCCAATCATGGTCGCGCGGAAAGCGTCGGCCTGAGTCGCGCCGGATGCCTGCACCCAGTCAATCGCCACACCGAATCCCCATTGGGTGAGAAACATCCAGCTGAAGATCACCAGATTGAAGCCGGTCAGCGCCCGCCCGGAAAGCTCTTTCGGAAAAGCCAGGCCCACGCGGGGTTGAACCAGAGTGTAGGTGGTTGCGGCCGCCGCATAGGCCAACCAGATCCACCATGCCGAGGCGCCGGGTGCCAGCGCAATGCAGGCCTCCAGCACAACCACCAGCAGTGTTCCGATCGTCACGATGCGCGCCAGCGCAGCCCGCTCGGGCGAGACCTTCGGCGCAATCCAGCCCAGCGCCATGAAGCTGAGCAGCAACCCGAAATTGAAGATGAACAGCCGGTCGGCTCGTTCCTGACCGGTGAAGCCCAGCACCCGGTCAAGCCAGGGTCCGACCCACAGGCTCTGCATGGCCACGAACCCACCTTGAACGATGCCGGCCGTCAGCGACATCCTCCAGAAGTAGCCATTGCGAAAGACATCGCGATAGCCCGCCATCGACGCCAGGAAAGACTGGGAATTCGTGCTGGGTGACTCGCGCCCACGCGGCAATGCCAGCCACATCACTGCGCCGATCAGCGCCAGCAGGCCTGCAGCCAACCAGAACACGCCTCGCCAGCCGAGTATGGGCAACACGAGATGAACCGGGATGGTCGTGGTCAGGACCCCGGCCGTACCGGCCATCAGCATCCAGGCCGCCATGCGGGTTTGCAGTTCCGGCTCGAACCATTGCCGGTAGGCCATCAGTGAGGCCATCAGCGCAGCTGATACACCGGCTCCGAGCAGCGCACGTCCAAACCACAGCGAAGCAAAACTGTGGGCCGTTGCAAAGCACGCACATCCGATGGCCGCCAGGATCATCAGGGTGGCATTGACCCGTCGCGGGCCAAAGCGATCCAGCCACACGCCCAGCGGCAACTGCATCAATGCAAAGGACAGGAAATAGGCGCTCGACAGCGATCCGAGCTCGGCATTACTCAAGCCGATTTCCGCAACCAGATCCGGCGCCAGCACCGCATTGATCGATCGCAGGCCATAGGACATGAAGTAGCCGGCTGCAAAACACGCAAAAATGCGCACCGCCTGCAGTCCACGGGCGGGCTGATCAATCTGAGTCGGTGCGCTCGTCACGGCCGGATCAACCGAACGGATTCGAGGAACTGCTCTGCCTGCTCACGATCGGTGTCCGGTCCGAGCACCACCACCTGCCAGGCACGCGCATCAACCGACACAAAACGGGCCAGAAGTCGTGCGTCCCGATCGCCCATACGACCGACCGCTTCGATTTCCTTGCCCGGCACGGCATCGACCCGCGCACCCGCGGCATCGACCCGGGTGATGCTGACCGGTCGATCGACCCGCAGGGTGCCACTGATATTGCGAACCATGGCGGCCTGCATCGCCGCAAGCGCTTTGCTCTGCGTGGCCTCGCTCGCATCCGGCAGCTTGATGACGCCCACGGTGTACGCCGTGTCGCGAACCTTGGATCCGTGCATGGTCATGTCGAGTGAGAGCCCATCGAGTTCAATGCGACGGGTCATGCTGGCCGGCTTGGCCGGCAAAAGGGCGACGAAGGAGGCGTCATCTGCGCGGACCTCGCGCCAATCGAATTCGGGCGAGCAGGCCATCAGCAGCACAGCCAGAATCAGTCCCAGCGTGGCACGTTCGATCCGAATGCCGACATGCCGAAGCGGGCCCCGCGATGCGCGCACATCCACCCGATGACGGTTCAGCAGGGTAGGGTTCATCGGATAATGGTAACAACCCGATCTCATCCGCCGTAAAAGCCGTTTGATGGGCAGTGCCATATTTCCTCATTCCGCACCGGAGCCAGCATGCTGTACGAATTCAAATCGAAAGCCACCGGCACGGTGGTCATGACTGCAAACGTGGCCGAGCGCATTCTCTCGATCATCGGAAAGGACGCCAGCGCGCAGGGGATCATCACCCTCGAGCAGATCAACCCGGCGATTGCCGCACTGCAGGCGGCCATCGAACTCGAAGACCGGGAAACCAGCGCCGATCATGACACCGACCCTCCTGAGGACGCTGAATCGGCCCGCCATCAGGCCGTCTCACTCAGGCAGCGCGCCCATCCCTTCATCGACATGCTTCGCCATGCCTACAAGGCCGAAGAGCGGGTGACCTGGGGCGTTTGAGCCCTGGCTCAGGCGAGCCTCAGGCCAGCGACAGGCCAGCGACAGGCGAAAAAAAGGCGCCCGGAGGCGCCTTGATCTGACCGCGGCACCGGGTTCAGCCGGTGCGCGGTGCCCCTGAATGATCAGGGCTTGATGACGATGTTGTTGATGACTTGCTTGACGCCGCTCACGCTCTTGGCCATTGCAACAGCCTCGTCGGCTTCAGCACGGTTCTTGGCGAAACCGGCCAGCTGGACCACGCCACCCTTGGTCTCGACGTTCACGTCTTTCCAGGTGCTCGGGCTCTTGGCAGCCATGGTCGAAGAGACCTTGCTGGTGATCCAGGCGTCGTCGGCATAGCCGCCAACCGATGCGCAACCGGCAACAGCAACAGCGAACAGGGCCGAAGCGGCGATACGGGTAAATGTGTTCATTGAAGACTCCTTGAGAATTGTTGGCTGGCGCACGCAGGCGCATTTCGCGGCCGAGCCTTTGAGCTCGGGTGCGGAATCCTAGCCGATTCGGATGACGGAAACACGGCTAAGCGTGGTCTGAATGCCACGAAGCCGTGCATCAAGGGCACCAGAACGAGGCGAATTCCGACTCGGTGCAGCCCCATGGACTTATTCGAAGTAGCGCTTGAGCAACTCCGCCGGCCTCTCATCCCCAAGCGGCTTGACGATCCCGTCCAGCCTCAGAGCAGGCTCGCCATCGACCGTATAGAGGCCCTGACAAAACACCAGTGAACGGGTCGTGCGCAGGATCTGAAGGCGTCCCTCGAGCCATGCGCCTTGCGGCACCGCGGCCATGAAATCGGCCGACAGTTTCACCGTGGTGTTGAAGCGATTGACACCGGTCTGGATGCTTGCGCCCAACACCACCAGCATGTCGGCCAGCGTCATCAGCATGCCACCGTGCGCGAACCCCGACGGGCTGCAATGACGGGGCTCGACACGCAGGCCCATCACCAGCCGCCCGGCCAGGCCCTCTTCACGATGGGCATACAGCGGCCCCACTGATTCGACGAAAGGGTTGCTGCCCAGCTTGAGCTGGACGAATCCGTCTGGAATCGGTTGATCCATCCCGTGCTGATCTGTCTGTGTCATTTGCGCTCTTCTCTCATGACAGGCTTGGTGCCAATGCGCGGCGAAGCTCATCCTCGCTGCGACCACTGCGCTGCCTGATGTCCTGCAACTGGTCTTCGCCGATGCGGCCCACGTTGAAGTACTGCGCATCGGGGTGGGAGAAATAAAACCCCGAGACACTGGCAGCCGGCGTCATCGAATACGACTCGGTCAGTCCCATGCCGATGGTTTCGGCCTGCAGCACCTCGAACATCTCGCGCTTGATGGTGTGCTCCGGGCAGGCCGGATAACCGGGTGCCGGTCGGATGCCGCGATATTTCTCGGCGATCAGCTCATCGTTGCTGAGCGCCTCGTCGGGCGCATAGCCCCACAAATCACGGCGCACGCGCTCGTGCAGGCACTCGGCGAAAGCCTCGGCCAGACGATCGGCAATCGCCTTGAACATGATCGATGAGTAGTCATCCAGCAGCGCCGCGAACTCGGCCTCCTTCTTCTCGGCGCCCAGGCCCGTGGTGACTGCGAACAGACCGATGTGGTCTTGCAAACCGGAGGGTTGGCCACTGATCAGGCGCGGTGCGATGTAGTCGGACAGGCACTTGTTGTGCACGCCTTCGCGCTTGGCCTCCTGCTGACGCAGGCCCTGCCAGGTGAAGGCTTCCCGGCTGCGCGCTGCATCGGCATAGACCACGATGTCATCGCCGACCGACTCAGCTGGCAGGAACGCCACCACCGCATTGGCGGTGAGCCAGCGTCCTTCAATGACCCGCTTGAGCATCGATTGGCCATCGGAGAACACGCGCCGCGCCGACTCGCCGACGATGTCATCGTTGAGAATCGCCGGATACGGGCCGTGCAGGTCCCAGGTCTGGAAGAAGGGCTGCCAGTCGATGTAGCGGGCAATCTCGGCCAGATCGTAGTTGCGGAACTCGCGACGGCCGATGAATTTGGGCAGAGGTGGCACATAAGACGGGCGCACCACATCGGCATCAGAAGCAATGGCCCGCTGATCCCACAGCGACGGCCCATTGGCCCGCGCCTGCTCAAGCGTGACCAGCGTCGGTCCCTTCTTGCCCGCGTGCTGAGCCCGCACGCGTTCGTAGTCGGCCTGCAATTGATCCAGGAATGGGATGCGCGTGTCGTCGGACACCAGATTTTGCGCAACCGGCACCGAGCGCGAGGCATCGGTCACATGAATGACCGGCCCGGAATAGTGCGGGGAGATTTTCACGGCGGTGTGCACACGAGACGTGGTCGCCCCGCCAATGAGCAGCGGGATCTTGCGCATGCGGAACCACTCGTCGCGCTCCATCTCGGCGGCCACGTAGGCCATCTCTTCCAGTGACGGCGTGATCAGCCCCGACAAGCCGATGATGTCGGCGCCTTCGACCTTGGCGCGCGCCAGGATCTCGTTGGCCGGCACCATCACGCCCATGTTCACCACATCGAAGTTATTGCACTGAAGCACGACGGTGACGATGTTCTTGCCAATGTCGTGCACATCGCCTTTCACCGTGGCAATCACGATTTTCCCGCGCGCACGCAGATCGCCGGCCGCAGCTTTCTCGGCTTCGATGAAGGGCACCAGATGCGCCACGGCCTGCTTCATCACTCGAGCAGACTTCACCACCTGCGGCAGGAACATCTTGCCGGCACCGAAGAGGTCGCCCACGACGTTCATGCCGTCCATCAGCGGGCCTTCGATCACTTCGATCGGACGCCCGCCACGGGCTTCAATTTCCTGGCGTGCCAGCTCGGTGTCGTCCACCACGAACTGCGTGATGCCATGGATGAGTGCATGGGCCAGACGCTCGTTCACCGGCTGCGATCGCCACAGCTGGTCTTCTTCTTTTTTCGGTCCGCCCGCCTTGAGTGTGGAGGCGAATTCGATCATCCGCTCGGTCGCGGTTTTTTCGCGCTCGGGCGAATCAGCCGGCAGATCTGCAGGCCATGCCGGCGCACGGTCGAGCACGATGTCTTCCACACGCTCGAGCAGCTCCTTGGGAATCTGCTCGTACACGCCCAGCTGTCCGGCGTTCACGATGCCCATGGTCATGCCGGCACGGATGGCGTGATACAGGAACACCGTGTGGATGGCCTCGCGCGCCGGGTCATTGCCACGGAATGAAAACGAAACGTTGGACACGCCGCCCGAGACCTTGGCATGCGGCAGATGCGTCTTGATCCAGCGCGTGGCTTCGATGAAGTCGACGCCATAGTGATCGTGCTCGGGAATGCCGGTGGCAATCGCAAAGATGTTGGGATCAAAGATGATGTCTTCGGCCGGAAAGCCCACCTGCTCGGTCAGGAGCTTGTAGGCGCGCGCGCAGATCTCGGTCTTGCGCGCCAGGGTGTCGGCCTGGCCCTTTTCGTCAAAGGCCATCACGATCACGGCCGCACCATAGCGGCGGCAGAGCGTGGCCTGACGCAAGAACTCGGCCTCGCCTTCCTTCATGGAAATGCTGTTGACCACCGCCTTGCCTTGCACACAGCGCAGGCCTGCCTCGATGACGCTCCACTTGGAGGAGTCGATCATGATCGGCACGCGTGCAATGTCAGGCTCGGAGGCAATCAGGTTCAGAAAGCGCGTCATGGCCGCGACGGAATCCAGCATCGCCTCGTCCATGTTCACGTCGATGATCTGCGCGCCGTTTTCCACCTGCTGGCGTGCCACCTGCAGCGCCTCGTCGAACTGGCCCGCCAGGATCATCCGGGCAAAGGCCTTGCTGCCAGTCACGTTGGTGCGCTCGCCCACGTTCACGAAGAGCGCGTCGTCGGCCACATTGAAGGCCTCCAGGCCGGCCAGGCGCAATTCACGCGGGCGCTCGGGCACGGTGCGCGGCGCCATGCCTTCGATGGCCTGTGCAATGGCTGCGATGTGTTCGGGGGTGGTGCCGCAACAGCCGCCGGCCACGTTCACAAAGCCGGCTTGCGCAAATTCCTTGAGCAATGCCGAGGTGTCGGCGGGCGTTTCATCAAAGCCGGTGTCCGACATCGGGTTGGGCAGCCCGGCATTCGGATACACACAGATGAAGGTGTCGGCCTTCTTGGCAAGCTCTTCGATGTAGGGGCGCATGAGTGCAGCACCGAGCGCACAGTTCAGCCCCACGGTGAGGGGGCGTGCATGGCGGATCGAGTTCCAGAAGGCCTCGACTGTCTGGCCCGACAGGATGCGACCTGATGCATCGGTGACTGTGCCCGAGATCATCACCGGCAGTCGGTAGCCAATTTTTTCGAAGCACTCTTCGATGGCAAAGATCGCCGCCTTGGCATTGAGCGTGTCGAAGATGGTTTCCACCAGCAGCAGGTCCACCCCACCTTCGATCAGGGCCTCGGTCTGCTCCACGTAGGCAACACGCAGTTCCTCAAATGTGACGTTGCGTGCGCCCGGGTCATTCACATCCGGCGAGATGGATGCTGTCTTGGGCTGCGGTCCCAGGGCGCCCGCGACGAAGCGGGGCTTGTCGGGGGTGGAAAAGCGGTCGGCCTGCTCACGGGCCAGCCGGGCCGACGCCAGGTTCATTTCGCGGGCCAGCTCAGCCATGTGGTAGTCGCCCTGCGCGATGGCGGTGGCACCGAAGGTGTTGGTCTCGATGATGTCGGAGCCAGCCTGCAGATAGCCGGCATGAATCTCGGCGATCACATCCGGGCGCGTCAGCGAAAGTAGCTCGTTGTTGCCCTTTACATCGTGTGCAAAGTCGGCAAAGCGGGGACCTCGGTAGTCGTCTTCCGTGAGCTTGTAGCGCTGGATCATGGTGCCCATGGCACCGTCCAGGATGAGGATACGTCGGGCCAGCAGCTCGCGCAGGCGGGTTTCGACGGCTGACGGCGACGATTGGGTGAAAGACGATGCGGTGGTCATGAGGATGGCGCGGCCCTGATTCGGGCTGTGGCAGACAACCCTCAATCGTACCGTGGGGATTGTTTGGAGGCTGTGAACTCCCTGACAGGTGATGCGACTCAGGGCAATGCAGCAGCCCACGAACTCCCTTACCATGCCGCCATGCGCGCGCTGATCATCCACCAGAACTTTCCCGGCCAGTTCGTCCATGTGGCCCGGGCCTTGGCCGACGACCCTCAGAACGACGTGGTGGCCATCGGCGACGCCCGCACGCTGAGCAAGCGGCCTGCGGTACACCCCAAAATCAGGCTGATGGCCTATGACTCGCCCGAGGGCGGCTCGGCAAGCACCCATCCCTATCTGCGTGATCACGAAGGCCATGTGCGCCGTGGGCAAGTCGTGCTGCGCATGCTGATGCAGCTTAAAGCGAGCGGCTGGGCGCCCGACCTCATCCTGGCGCACCCGGGCTGGGGCGAGGGGCTGTTCCTGAAAGATGCCTACCCCGATGCGCGGGTGCTGCAGTACTTCGAGTACTACTACGACTCGCACGGCGGGGATGTGGGCTTCGACCCTGAATTTCCCGACACGCTGGATGACTGCGCCCGCGTGCGGGTCAAAAACGCGACGCAGCTCATCAGCCTGATGGGCAGTGACCTGGGGCTGTCGCCCACGCAATGGCAGAAGTCCCGTTTTCCGGCGCTGCTGCAAGAAAAGCTGAGCGTGGTTCACGAAGGCGTGGACACCGAACGCGTGAAACCCGACCCCGAGGCCTGGGTGCAGCTGAACGGTCATCGATTCAAGCCAGGCGATGAGGTGGTGACCTTCGTGTCGCGCAACCTCGAGCCCTATCGCGGCTTTCATACCTTCATGCGGGCCTTGCCACATCTGCAGGCGCTGCGCCCCAAGGCCCATGTGGTGATCGTGGGTGGCGATGAGGTGAGCTACGGCCGCAGGCCGCCTGCAGGCACGACATATCGGCAACTGTATTGCGGGCACCTGGCGCAGTCAGTCGACTGGAGCCGCGTGCACTTCACCGGGCGACTGCCGTATCTGGACTATCTTCGCGTGATGCAGGTCTCAGCCGCGCATGTGTACCTGACCGTGCCCTTCGTGCTGTCCTGGTCGATGCTGGAAGCGATGGCCGCAGGCTGCCTGGTGGTGGGCTCGGCCACCTCTCCGGTGCAGGAGGTGATCACGCACGGCGAGAACGGCCTGCTGACCGACTTCTTCGACCCGCAGGCGATCGCCAGAACGGTGGCACAGGCCCTGGCCGAGCCGCCACCCGGGCTGCGAGAGGCGGCACGTCGGACGGTGGTGGAGCGCTACGACCTGCACAGCGTGTGCTTGCCGCAGTGGATGCGTTTACTGGGGATGTGATCGGCAAGCGTGAACGCACCTCGATGTGCGAATCAGGCTGGCGCTGTTGGCAGACAGGCTACTATTCGGCCCCACCAAAAAAATTCTTTCCAAAGGGACGTGTATGAAGAAGGGCATCGCGGAGTTCATCGGGACGTTCACGCTCGTGCTGTTTGGCTGCGGCGCCGCGGTCATCGCCGGTCCTGCTGTCGGTGCCACCACGGTGGGTGTACTCGGCATCGCCCTGGCGTTTGGCTTGGCGATTGTCGCCATGGCCTATGGCATCGGCCCGGTGTCGGGCTGCCACGTTAATCCGGCGGTCAGCTTCGGGGCATTCGTCGCGGGGCGGATGTCCGCCAGCGACTTGATCACCTATGTCATCGCCCAATGCCTGGGCGCCATCGCTGGCGCGGCCGTGCTGTGGCTGATCATGTCCGGCAAGGCATCCGGCTGGAATGGCGGACTCGGCGCCAATGGCTGGGGACCGGGCTATCTCGGTGAATACAATCTCCTGTCGGCGGCGGTCTTTGAAATCGTCGCAAGCTTCCTGTTTCTGGTCACCATCCTGGGCGTGACCCAGAAAAACGCTCCGGCGCATCTGGCAGGCCTGGCGATCGGTTTGACCCTTGCGGTCATCCATATCGTCGGCATCAACATCACCGGCGTTTCGGTCAACCCGGCACGCAGCCTCGGCCCCGCACTGCTGATGGGAGACAAACCGCTGGGGCAACTGTGGCTGTTCATCGTGGCTCCGCTGATCGGCGCCGCCCTCGCGGGATTCCTGTTCCGCATCAAGGTGCTGTCCGCCGAGGACTGAGGTCAGGCGGCCCGCCTGCTCAGGACGGCCAGACCTCCCGAATGGGGTCCTTGCCGTCCCAGTTCGCGGCTGCTTCGCGCACGCCGGTGAAGATCCGCTCACGGCCTGTGGTGAGGTCGGCCATTTCGATGACCGTGCCCGGATGGCCTTCGTTCCAGAGGTACACGAAGCGTCCCCGCGGGCTGTCGCCCTGCTGGCCGATGGTGTAGCCGCTGGCCAGGGCTTGCTTGAGCCTGGCGTCGTAGTCGGCTGGCCAACTCGACCAGTGCTGCATGCCTTCGTGGCCGGCCTTCAGAAAGTCCTGGTACATGCTGGGCGTGTTGCAGCGCTGCTGGATCAGCTCCAATTGCACATCGCCTGAATTGGCCAGTGCGATGGAGATGTGCAGGTCATCGTGCCGCTCTCCCCGATAACTGAACTCGGTGATCGCCAGTTTCTCGGTGTAGTACCAGGGCCCGACGCCGCAGACCTCGACCCAGTGCTTCATGGCCGAATCGATGTCACGCACGACGATGCCGATCTGGCGGCAGGCTCCGAATAAACGACTCATGGTGAGGCTCCCTTGAGGGTTGATCGACTAATGATGCAGCTCTGCCACCGACAGATGCCCCTGTGCAGCCGGCCAGGTGCGCATCGCAATGCGCTCGGTGTTGAAGCGCGCAATCACCGTGCGCGACTCGGCTGATGGCAGCATCACGCGCGCCGCCGACTGACCGGCCACCCCAGCCACCACGCCAGGCAGCGGCGCACCATCCAGGCTCATTTCATCACGACCCAGGCCAAAGTAGCCGCGCGGGCGGGTGAGGCTCACCACCGCACCGGCCTTGCGGTCGGCGTCGCTCATGCGAAGCGGACGAAAGTTCAGCAGGTCGGACGAACGCACAAACGGCGCGCGGTACTGATGCACCGTGGCGAATCCTGGCGCACCGTACTCGAACTCAAGGCAGGTCTGCGCATCGGTTTGCAGCGGCCCCCAGCGGCCATCAGCACCCGTGGTGCGATCCAGCAGCGCCGCACCACGGCGCTCGCCGCTGTTGCAGTCCACGGCATGGACCTGCATCCGCGCACCCGCCATCGGCAGGTTGGTCGCCGCACTGCCGGACACGCCCGTCACACGGCCATCGAGGACCACCAGCGCCTGCGGCTCGATGCCGCGGGCTGGCAAATGGCCTGTGATGAACTGATAGGTCTGCTCGAAGGCCTTGTGGTGGTACGACACCTCGCGATGGTCCAGCCCCGGTAAAACGCGGTTGTCGGCGCCTTTCAACTCGGGCCCGCGCATGTCGACATTCGTTTGAAAACTCGCGCCTTGTCCGATCCACTCGCCGGTCGGCACGGCAAATTTGTCGTTGCCATCTGAGCGCAGCGTCATCCACTTCACACCCGGCGTCACCTCCAGACCTTGCGGGCCCTGAGGCGTGTTCAGGCGCGTGAGCACCGGACCTGTGCCATTGAATTCATTGCCGGGCCGGAAATCAGTGCGCGCCCACACGCCATGGTTGGGCGTGCCCCCGAGTATTGCGTGCGACACCTTGGTAGCGCCCACGTTTTGCACATAGCTGCGTATGGCATTGCCACCGCGCGAGTTGCCAACCAGCACCACCTGCCTTGCGCCGGTGCGCGCGAGCACCGCATCGATCTCACTGGACAGGTGCGCGGCCTGCTCGGCGGCAGAGCTGCGATCCGGCTGCGCCACCGCATCGTCGTCTCGAGCCAGCGGGTTGGGCGCGTCGATGGCATGCAGGCGGTCGCGCGGCCAGCCATTGGATTCAAAGCGCCAGACGGTGGTCAGCCAGTTCGAGGCGCTGTCGCCGTTGCCATGCACAAAGACGACCGGCGGGGGCGTCGCACAGGCACTCAGCAGCAGGGCGAGGGTTGCAGCCAG
>CAIXXI010000537.1 GCA_903923345.1 uncultured Burkholderiales bacterium
ATGATTGCCATCGAGCACAACCGCTTCATCGGTCAGGTCGGTCACGGTGTAGAGCACACCATCGGCTGCTTCGCCTGGAATGGTCTCGAAGGTCATCCCGGGCTCGAGCACACCCGGAAAGCGGCTTCTGGGTACGACCTGCAGCAGCGCTGCGTCATAGTCGCCGAAGGTATCCTCGGGCTCAAGGTAGAACGACGCTGTCTCGCCTTGTGAGAGTCCGACGAGTTCGGCCTCGATGCGGGGAAAGACTGCGCCGTGCCCGCCATGAAGGTAGGTCCATTCGCGCTCGCCCTCTTCAAGTGCCTCGCCCTGTGAGTCATACAGACGGTAGCGCACCGTGACCCAGACATTTTCTTCAACCCGCATGAAACAACCCCGATGAACATTCTCAAGACCCTAGGCGAGCTGAGTGTAGACGAGTTCATGCGGCGCCACTGGCAGCGTGCTCCGTTGCTGGCCCGTAATGCATTGCCGGATTTCGCATCCCCGGTCTCCCGCGAGGACGTCTTCGAGATGGCCGCTGACGATGCGCTCAGGTCGCGGCTTGCGGCGTGTCGCAAGGGCCGATGGACGCTGGAGCATGGCCCGTTCGATACATTGCCCTCGCCCAGGCGCCCCGGCTGGACGGTGCTGGTCAACGGTGTGGATCGGTCTCTGGATGCTGCCCATGAACTGCTCGCCCGATTTCGCTTCCTGCCCGATGTCCGACTCGATGACCTGATGGTGAGCTACGCGACCGACAACGGTGGGGTGGGCCCGCATGTTGATTCCTATGACGTCTTTCTGGTTCAGGCCTCGGGCCGACGACGCTGGCGCATTGCACCGCCGGGTGATACGACCCTGGTCGAGGGTGCGCCACTGAAACTGCTGGCGCACTTCGAGCCCACACAGGAATGGGTGCTGGAGCCTGGCGATCTGCTCTATCTGCCGCCCGGCTGGGGCCATGACGGGACTGCCGTGGGCGAATGCATCACCTTGTCGATCGGGTTTCGGGCGCCCTCACGCCATGAGTTCATGTCTGCGTTTCTGGCGGCACAGGCCGATTCAATTGCAGGTGCCGATACCCGGTTCGCGGATCGCGGCAGGTTGGTCAGTCGACATCCGGGTGAATTGCCCGATGACCTGAGCACGCAATTGCGTGACTGGGCGCTTGAATGGAAGCCGCGCCGTGCCGACATCGACCGCTTCATCGGATCCTGGTTGACCGAGCCGGCGCCCGATGTCTGGTTCGAGACTGATCACCGCCCGGGTATTCCGAAGCGGTTCGCGCTGAACGCACAACGTGATGGCTTGCAGCTTGATCGACGCACCCGGATGGCCTGGCGCGCGGGTCAGGTGTACATCAATGGTGAGGAGGTCAATGCTCCGGCTTCCGAGCGCAGCTGGCTGCGAAAACTTGCAGATGCGAGGCGGCTCGATGCCGCTCAGTGCCGCAGCGCCTGGGCATCGGACAGCCTGGGTGCGCGGCTGAGCGAATGGCGCGTTCGGGGCTGGCTGCATGAATCATGAGTCGAATTGCAGGGGTTTTAGCCAGAGCGGGCAACTGAATTGGGTAAAATCAAGAGCTTGGCTGAATCTTTAGCTGTTTGACTTAAATTCCCTTTCCGAGGACACCATGAACAAATCGCTCATCGCTGCATCCCTGATCGCTGTTGCGCTGGCCGCTTGCGGCAAGAAAGAAGAAGCGCCCGCACCGGCTCCTGTCGCGGCACCGGCACCGGCACCGGCACCCGCTCCGGCTGCAGCCGCCAAGGACGCAGCCGCCCAGGCGGTCGACGCTGCAAAAGAAGCCGCTGGCGCAGCCAAGGACGCCGTCAACGCTGCGGGTACAGCAGCCAAGGATGCAGCGGTTGCCGTTGGTGGCGCAGCGGCTGAAGCCGCCAAAGGCGCGGCCAATGTGGTTTCCAAAGACGTCAAGGAAGTGGGCGCAGCCGCAGCTGCAGCCGCGAGCTCAGCCGCCGGATCGGCCAGTGATGCCGCAGCCAAGGCCGTCGAAGCCGCCAAGGAAGCCGCAGCCAAGGAAGCCAAGAAGAACTGATGCGTCATCGGGGCGCCCTGCGTCCCGTATCAGGCTTACATGTAGCACCAAGGGCCGCGCGGAAGCCATTCCGGGCGGCCCTTTGTTCAAGCCGGCGCCTTGTACATGTCGCCGATCAGGCGAACTGCCAGGCCAAGCCCTCGTCCTGGTCCGCCACACCCACCTGCTCCGGCTCCCAGCCGAGCACCGGCGCGAGCGCTGCGCGGGCGAGTTCGACGCGATTGTTCTGTCGACTCAGATGGGCTGCAACCACGCAGCGCAGCTGGCTGCGATCAAGACCCTGAAGAATCCTGGCTGACTCGGCATTCTCCAGATGACCGTAACGCCCCGAAATGCGCTGCTTGAGCGACGGCGGGTAGTCACTGCCTGCCAGCAGCGAGCCATCGTGATTGGTCTCCAGAACAAGGCTGGTCAGTGCGCTCAGGACTTCGGCCAGATGAGCCGTCGGATGTCCGATATCGGTCAGCACGCCCAGGCGAGAGCGTCCGTCGTCAAGCACGTACTGCACCGGCTCAC